>JAGNOY010000376.1 GCA_017989935.1 Chitinophagaceae bacterium | reverse complement strand
TCGCCAGTAGCTGCTTCATAAACCAACAAAATGGTATCCATTTCGCCGGTAGTCTGAATCGAATATTTTCTTGATATCTTGGGTTGAAATATAAAATCCATCTGCTCACCATTATTGATCTTAATCACAGCGGCAAAACCAACTTTTAAGATAGGATATTTTTTAGGTTGAAGCGGGGGATATACAGATCTTACCCAAGCTTTATCACTCGCAGATAAGCCACCTGCAGGATTCAGTCCGTGTCTGTATTGTGTTGGTTGATCAATCAGTCCAGCACTAAAAGGATAATGCATCACAGAATTCGGATCCCATGAGGTGCCAGCCACAGAACTTGGTGGGATTTTACGTATGATATTGTAAAAGGTTTTATCTCTCGACCAATTATTGGGTGGCCCACCTAAATCTGCATACACAGCTTCTTCATTCCATACGATGCCCGCAAAAGGATTTTGATGCTCATGCTCTAAACCAATCGTATGACCAATTTCGTGGATAGCTGTATCTAATTCATTCCACCCAAGATTCATGGTTCGTTCGTCTGTTGGAATCGTAAAAATATCTCTGCCCACATAGGACCATGAACCATCTCCACTAGCAAAGCCAATGCGAATATCAGCTTCTTCGGCATTATCGACCTCTACAAAGTTTAATCCAATGCCTAAATTTTTCCAAGCTGCAAATCCATTTCTGGCAGTCAGCATATCTGCAGCAGTACCACGCCACGCAGGTTTATCTTGTTTGAAAAAATAGTATTTTAATACTGTACCATTGACCAATTTTTTGCTGTTGGCAATGATGGCCCTTGAACGATCTGCACTAATATTGGCAGGAAGTTGAATGGGGGCTACTGGAGGTAATCCACAGTAACGTAAGGCAGCAACAGCCTTTTTGCTTGAAGTTTGTTTTTTCATAAAATTTAATTTAGTTCTATCAAATGTAATTAAATCCTTTTGGAAAGTACAAGTGTATGTAAAGAATAATTTTATGTCTTTTGATGACCATCTTTTTTCTTTGGGCGGCACACGTGCTTTTCGTTGCAAGTCCGCTTCCGAATCGGCGAATGCTTGTAGGTGAAATAATCTTTACAGAGCCTCTCGGAATGCGGGCTTTTCACTGCAATCACTGCCGCAATACAAATTATGTGTTGGTTTCAAAAGGATATGCTGTGTTGATGTTGAAATATTCTTTTAGCAGGAATCGCAGCCTCGATTGCAGTGGAAATCCCACGCGCCTCGCGTGGATTGGAACGTAAAGCGAGAAATGCTGCCCAAATACTGCTTCTTTATTTTAACATTTCTATACCTTTATTCAACTCTATTTTTACACCTTTAAAAAACGACCCATGGGACATTATGTCAACAACAATTTAGTCCGTGATGAACAGGTACAATTCGAAACGAGTTATCATTGGATTATTTTTTTTACGCTAAGAGGCTTATTCACGCTGTTTATTGCGCCGATGATTGATAAATATACCGATGAGTTTGCGATTACGAATAAGCGCGTGATCATTAAAACAGGTTTAATTAGTCGCAAAACTGTTGAAATGAATTTGAGTAAAATTGAAAGTGTGAATGTAGACCAAAGCATTTTTGGAAGAATATTTGGGTTTGGAACTATTCAAATTATTGGTACTGGCGGCACTAAAGAAGAATTTAAAAATATTGCTTCACCACTCAAATTTAGAAAAGCCTTTCAGGAATTTTCTTTATAAAAAATTAATTTAATCTAAGTATGGTTCAATATATACTGCCGCTTACGATCAATGATCGTCGAATACATTTTGCTGAATTGAACGAGCACGTAAAGGGAATTCCAGAATCATTTATCATGGAAGTGCCTAATTTAAATAGTTTTAGAATACTTTCTATTCCTAAAAGAGCGACCATTCAAACGTTGATTGCCAAACGAAAAGATATACTTCTGGCACAATGTAGCTTTGAAGTAAAGTTTGATCATGATACACTTCAATTCATTATTCATGATCAATTGCCGAAACAAGCCGAGGCAAGTAAGTCATCTACAAAAGATTATGAAGATATTGAAGCTGAAGATTTACAACTGGCGAATCATGATCCACAACAAACTCAACAACATGAAATAGTTGGGTTGCTTTCTTCTAATATTCAAATAGAATTTATCGAAGATCAAACTCATGTGAATTTAATTGCAAGGGTATTACAAGTGCCACAAGAAAATGATTTTGCTGAATGTGGACTTAATATCCACATTCATTTGCTCACTCATGAACAAACATTTACACAACAACTAAAAACCTATTTAGTACATCCAGCAGAATATCTGGGACTAGCCTTAGACTTTGGTTCAGAGGCCTCTCAAATGGCTGTAAAAAGATATACTCATCTAGAGAATATGCCTTATCGACAAGAAGTAGAGAGTGTAAAATTGTTTGAACATGTGTACAATTATCATGTCTCTAAACAATGGCTCGAAAAAGAACATGAAGGGCGATATTTACAAAAGGAAAGAGATACTAATTTCTATAAGTCTATTTTCTTTATCAAGAAAACATTAGAAGGCTTTGATGAAAATTATGTGAAGCAACATTTTATTGTGAATGAAAAAGATAATTTTAAAATGTTGGTGAAGGAGGGCGTCGTAGGTCTTAAGGAGGCCTATCATCAACTACCTAATTTAAAAATCATCCATCATTATGATGAAGCCTTGAAGCATATTCATTTTGATTTGATGGTAGATGATTATCCAATTGATGTGTCGCTCAAGGAAATTAAGTCTAAAACATATGCTACTATCTTAAAGACATTTTTTGCT
>JAGNOY010000375.1 GCA_017989935.1 Chitinophagaceae bacterium | reverse complement strand
GTACAGCATTTTCATAAAATCAAACAAAAGCCAGGAAAGCCCTTGTATTTCGGAAGTAAAGAAAATTGTTATGTATTTGGTTTACCGGAAATCCTGGCTCTGTGATGACTTGCTTTTATCATTATGTGAAGCCTGCGTTGCTTTTATACTTAGGAAGTGTAGGATACAATAGTCGATCTATTTTATTACCAATTGCCTCTACCTACACAAAGAATGCAGGTCTTACTCATTTTTTAAAAGGGAAAATTGTAGGTACAGAAATTTGCATACTTGATCATCAAGAATCTTATAAGATGAATTCATTTGCCTTGGCTGATGGGTTTATAGAAATAGAAGAAGCTTGTATTAAAAAAGAAAAAGGTGAATTAGTGAAGGTATATTTGTTTTAATTTTATTTCAGTTGGACTATCCTTTACTATTATATGTGTTGCTATTTCTTGTTGCCCTGCTTTATGCGTCAGTTGGTCATGGTGGGGCAAGTGGTTATTTAGCTTTGATGAGTATATATGGCATCAGCTTGCAAACATCCAGACCCATAGCTTTAGTGTTGAATTGTTTGGTTTCATTGATTGCATTTATTCAATTTAAAAGGCATCAATTTTTTGATTGGCGACTCTTTATTTCATTAGCTATTGTGTCAATACCTTGTGCTTATTTAGGTGGGTTGATAGATTTAGATCCGACCATTTATAAACAATTGCTTGGTTTTGTATTGTTATTTACTTCGATTAGATTGGTCATTCAATTTAACTCAAGTTCAGAAAAAGAAATGATAGTTGCTCCTCTGACCTACCTATTCATGGCAGGTGCTTTTATAGGTTTTATATCTGGCTTGCTAGGTATAGGCGGTGGTATTTTTCTTTCACCTTTGTTAATTTTTACTCGTTGGGCAGATGCGAAAAGAACTGCTGGGATAAGTGCTTTATTTATTTTGGTCAATTCAATTGCTGGATTATTAGCGCAATCTCAAAAAGGAATTGTATTGAATAGCTCTATGAGTTTGATGATAGGCTTGGCTTTATTAGGTGGCATAATTGGCTCCTACCTTGGGTCAAAAAAATTGACGCCTTCCTTAATCAAAAAGCTCTTAGGCATAGCCTTATTGATAGCCTCATTAAAACTAATATTCACATGACGGCGAAATTTGCTGTGTATATATTGGCTGGGGGAAAAAGTTCACGCATGGGTGAAGATAAAAGCTTACTACCTTATCATGAAAGCAATATGCTATCAACGATTATTCATATTGCGAAGGAGCTTTCTAACTCAATTTATCTGGTGAGTGGACATGAAGCACATCAGAAATTTGGGTTGTCAATGTTAGATGATTTACATCCAGCTTTGGGTCCTGCTGGAGGGCTGGGGAGCTTGTTACAACATAGTAAACACTCTATGAATCTCGTTCTTAGTTGTGATATGCCTTGTGTCGATGTGAACAATATTCATTATATTTTTTCGCAAATTTCCGCCCATCAAATCGGCATTTCAACACTTGGAAAATATACTGAAGCTTTTCCAGGATTTTATGCAAAATCAATCGAAGAAAAGTGGCATCAATTAGTTGCCTCAGGAATTTATTCTATGCATGAACTTATATCAAACTTTGATTCTATTTTTGTAGATGGAAAGGAGATTGTAAAGAGCAATCCAAATTTCTTTAAGAATATTAATACTCCCGAAGATTATAATCAATTGATATCATGAATGACACCATACAGGTAAAATTTTTTGGTCCATTATTAGATATTATGGGTAAGGAAAATTTACAATGCCCTTTTATTGAAAATACTGATTTACTAAAAGAATATTTGTTTGCATCTTATCCAGCTCTCGAAAAGACTTCATTTTCAATTGCCATAAACCAACAAATTATTTCAAGTAATACTGCGCTAGAAGTTGGACAAACCATTGCTTTTCTTCCCCCATTTTCAGGAGGCTAATTTATGATGCAAGAACCTACATATCATCGCTATCAAAGGCAAATGATTTTACCTGATTTTGGTAAAGAAGCCCAAGACAAATTAAGTCGTGCTCGAATTTTGGTGATTGGTGCAGGCGGACTAGGATGCCCTTGCTTAATTTATTTGGCTGCTGCTGGCGTTGGGTATATAGACATTGCAGACGGTGATGAAGTTTCAATATCAAATTTACACAGACAAATATTATTCACGACGGAAGATATTGGTCAAACAAAATCTGTAGTTGCTAGCAAGCGATTAAAAGCCTACAATCCTAATATAGTTTCTAAGCACTTACCTTTTGCTGACCAAGCCTTGCTTAAAATTTGGATTCCTAATTATGACCTTATTATAGATTGTACCGATCAATATGCCATTCGCTATATGATAAATGATGCTTGTGTCTTGTCTATGAAGCCATGTGTGTATGCAGCTATATTTCGATATCAAGGACAGCTGGCTCTATTCAACCCTCAAGGAGGTATTCAATTAAGAGATATTTTTCCTGAGATGCCTACTCAAGGAATGAGTTGCGCTGATGCCGGTATCTTGGGAGCTATTACAGGCATCATGGGAAGTTTACAAGCATTAGAAGCCATCAAATATTTGATAGGCAGCGAAGATAGTTTAGGCACACAGCTATTACAATATGATTTTGCAACACATCAAACATTTAAAGTAATAATTAAAGCAAACAGTTCATATAAGAAACCAAACACATGGGATGAATATATTGCATGTAATTATTTGCCTGCAACATGCGATTTATCAACTAACGAATATGATTTAACTGGAAGTGAATTTTTAACAATGGCTAAAGACTCAACCGTGATTGTAATT
>JAGNOY010000044.1 GCA_017989935.1 Chitinophagaceae bacterium | reverse complement strand
AATCGAATTTTTCATGAGACCGTAAAGATATTTCGCCTGACTCATTTTTTTACAAGAACACCCTTATTTTTACCAAATGAAATACGGACAACTTGTTGCTTTGGTATTGTTTTTTGTTCAAGTTGAACTTAAGGCACAAACCTCAACTCAGGCTATTGGTATGACATACTTAGGCGGAAACATTTTTATGCATACCCCGAAGATTCATGTGAAGCAGCCACCCTATTCACAAGCAATTGAAATAACTTATGCTTATCAAACTCGCGGTAAAAAGCCATGGCATCAATTATTTGGATTTCCAGAGGCGGCTTTGAATGTTTGTTTGGCACAAAATGGTTCAAGTGATCTTGGTTGGTCGTATGGGTTATATCCTTCCATCCGTTTTAAAGCTATATCATTTAAGCAATCTTATGTATTTTGGAAAATTGGTGGCGGTATAGGTTATAGCACCAAGCATTGGGAAAGAACGCCTTATCAAGATTCGGTGAATAATATTCTTGGAAGTGCTATGAATAATTTTACCATGATTCAAATGGGCTATAGAACTAAAATAACTAACAATTTAAGCTTAGAGGCAGGAGTCTTTTTTCATCACGTATCTAATGCGGCTGCTCGTTCGCCTAATTTTGGCATAAATACTTATGGCGGCTTGATAGGATTGCATTATCATCCACAGGGATTTCAGTTTAACTATGCCAAAAAAGAATGGCCAACTTCAAAACAACCCATACAATTGGTAAGCAAAGTTGCTATTTCATTTTCCGAAGAAAAAATAAGCAATGGCCCTATATACGCTGCATACAATTTTACTTTAGCAGGCTCAAAAATGATTAGAAATAAAAGTAGGCTAATGCTAGGCGCTGATTTAACTTATCATGCCAAATTGTATGCCTTGTATAAAAACAATCAATTATTTCCAGGTTCAGAAAAACTGCATGCACTTAGAAGTAGCGTTTTTGCGGGTAATGAATTTGTTTTTGGGAAAATCGGTTTGCCTTTACAGTTAGGGATGTATTTAAACAGGCCTATTCAAGGTCCAAAAATTTACCAAAAGTTAGGCATGAATTATCATTTTTACCATGATAATCAACAAGTAGTCAAAGACTTATTTTTGATATTGCAATTAAAAACACATCTAGCTCAGGCTGAATATGCAGAATTTGGTATTGGGATGATGCTTTAAGTTTGTATTAATTTAAAGCCAAACAATCAATTCTTTTAAAATAGCCATTGAATTGTTTATCTTCGCGGTTCTAAAAAATCAATTGTATGTTTAATCTTGTACTCTTTGGGCCTCCGGGAAGCGGAAAAGGTACACAATCAGCCAATATCATTTCGAAATATAACCTTATGCAGTTATCGACAGGTGATATTTTACGTAGTGAGGTAAGTCATGAAACTGCCTTAGGTATTGAAGCTAAAAAATACATGGATCAAGGCATGTTGGTTCCTGATGAAGTTGTTATCGGGATGATTAGCTCTAAGCTTGATGAAAATCAGGATGTACGAGGATTTATTTTCGATGGGTTTCCTCGAACAGTAGCACAGGCTGAGGCTTTGGATAACTTATTAGAATTTAAAAACAATCCTATTGATGTGGTCATCAGTTTGTTAGTATCAGAAGACGAACTAAAAACAAGGTTGGTTTCAAGAGGTGAAGTATCAGGACGCACCGATGACAACGAAGAGGTGATTGTGAAACGTATTCAAGAATATCATGCAAAAACATCGCCAGTCGCAGATTATTATACATCAACGAATAAATTAGTAGAAATTAAAGGCGAAGGAAGTGTGGATGAAATATTTGAGCTTATCTCTCAGGAAATTGATACTCGTATTGCCTAATTTTACAATTACAATTTCTTACAGCCCCATTAAGTATGCAGCATGACAATTTTATCGACTATATCAGAGTATTCTGCAAATCTGGCCACGGTGGTGCTGGTGCATCTCATTTTTTAAGGGAAAAATTCAGACCTAATGGTGGACCTGATGGTGGTAATGGTGGAAGAGGTGGTCACATCATTCTAAGAGGCAATAAAAATTTATGGACACTCTTACATTTACGCTATCATAAAAATTTGATGGCTGAAGATGGATTTAGAGGTAGTAAAAATAATAGCAGTGGTTCTTTTGGCAATGATGTAATTATTGAAGTTCCTTTAGGCACAGTAGGTAAAGATGGAGAAACAGGCATTCAGGAAGTAGAAATATTAGAACACGGCCAAGAAGTAATTTGGGTACAAGGAGGACGAGGCGGTTTAGGTAATGGTAATTTTGCCACGGCTACCAATCAAGCTCCAGATTATGCTCAACCAGGTGAACCAGGATGGGAAGGTTGGAAAATTGTAGAATTAAAAATTCTTGCAGATGTAGGACTTGTTGGTTTTCCAAATGCTGGCAAATCGACACTTTTATCAGTAATCAGTGCGGCCAAGCCTAAAATTGCCGATTATGCTTTCACAACCTTGTCGCCTAATTTGGGTATTGTTGAATATAAAGGGGGCAAATCTTTTTGTGTAGCTGATTTACCGGGTATTATCGAAGGCGCCGCTGAAGGCAAAGGATTAGGTCATCGATTTTTACGTCATATCGAAAGAAATCCTGTGTTGCTTATGGTCATTCCTGCTGATAGTGCCAATCACAAACAAGAGTATGATGTATTGATGAATGAATTACAAGAATTCAATCCAGATTTGCTCGACAAACAAATGCTGGTTGCAATAAGCAAAGCAGATATGTTAGATGAAGAATTGACAAAAGAAATTCAACACGAATTCCCTAAAGAAGTTCAGCTACACTTCTTTTCTGCCCTTACCCAACAAGGCTTAGATGGATTAAAGGATAAATTATGGACTTTATTAAACAAGGATTTAGAACAATAAATGAATATGTCTGCATAGTATTTAGCTAAAACGTATATTTACAAATTCATTGCCCTTGAACCTTTCATTATCATACCCATATTGGTTTCTCTTGCTTTGTCTCCTTGTTGGAGCTTTGTTTTCGTTTATTTTATACAGAAAGACAAAAACTAATTTACCGGCTGCTAATTTATTTTATGCCTTGATAGGATTACGTTTTTTAGTTGGTAGTTTATTATCATTTTTATTGCTATCTCCTATTTTAAAATATCTTCAGCATACAGAAGAAAAACCATGCATAGCTTTTATTCAAGATAATTCGGCTTCTGAAAAATTTGCATTCAAAAAAATAGATAGTGTTTCTTATCGAAAAAATGTGATTAGCTTAATCAATGAACTAGAAAAAGATTATGTGGTGAAAACATTTTCTATAGGTAATTCATTGAAAGATAGTTTAAAATTTAACTACACGGATCGAAGCACAGATATATCTTCCTCTTTAGAAACAATCATGACCACTTTAGAAAGTAATAATTTAAGTGGCATTATTTTGGCAAGTGACGGTATATACAACCAAGGGCCTTCGCCATTATCTATGGCCTATCCTTTTAAAGGGGCTATTTTTACAGTAGGGATTGGTGACACAACAATTCAGAAAGATGCTTTGGTAGCGAGGGTCTTTGCAAACAAGATAGTTTATCTTGGTGATCAATTTGCGATTCGAAGTGATTTAGCAGCTTTCTCATGCAAAGGAATTAGAATACAAGTTTCGGTATTTAGCCACCAAGCCAATCGTGTGATTTTTTCGCAGCAATTAGATGTAAATGATGATAGATTTTCAAAATCAATAGAAACAATTGTTGATGCGAAATCAGCTGGTGTACAACATTATACAATTTCAGTCAGTAAGGTAGATGGTGAACAAAACATCGCCAACAATTCTCAAGATGTGTATGTTGAAGTGATGGATAATAAAGAAAAGATTTTGATTTTGGCCAATGCCCCACATCCTGATTTATTTGCCTTGAGAGATGCTTTAAGCAAAAATAAGAATTATCAGGTGACTGTGCAAACAGCAGATAGAGCCTCGAATATTAAAGCCAATGAATACAATTTAATAGTCTTGCATAATCTGCCTTCTGTCAAGTATCAAAGTGCAAGTATCATAGATATGGCTAAAAAAGCAGGGACATCTATTTGGTATATCACAGGTAATCAAACTGCTCTTCCTCTTTTTAATGGTGCACAAAATTGTTTACAAATTGCTTCAAGAGGGATGGGAAATTCAGATGCACAAGCCATGTTGAATCAAGAATTTTCGTTTTTTACACTTACTAAAAACAATAACTTACAACAACTACCTCCACTTTCAGCTGCTTTTGGAGAATTCAAAGCTGGTCCTAATACCCAAGTTTTGATGAATCAACGTGTCGGCAATGTAACCACGAATTACCCATTATGGATTCTTCAACAGAATAATGGAAGCAAGGTCGGTGTTACTGCTGGAGAAGGACTATGGCGATGGAGAATGTATGATTTTAACCAACATAAAAATCATAATTTAGTGGATGAATATATCATCAAAACAGCTCAATTTTTAGCCGTCAAGCATGATCAAAAACAATTCCGTACCCAAATTCAAAAAAATGTTTTTATAGAAAGTGAGCAAGTAGTTTTAGATGCAGAATTATATAATGAAAATTTCGAATTGATTAATGTACCTGAAGTGAATTTGCAATTAACTGATGAACAAGGCAAAAATAAAAATTATTCAATGAATAAGAACGAACATTCCTATTCAATCAATTTAGGGAATTTTGCAGCAGGCAAATATAGTTTTACAGCCAATACCAGTTGGAATAGTCGGAATCTATCTTCTTCTGGAAATTTTACTGTGATTGCACAAAATATAGAAGAAGTTAACACAAGGGCCGATTTTGGATTACTAAATCAGTTAGCGACAAATTATGGAGGTAGTTTTGTGTTTGCAGAACAGGTCGGTAGTTTAAAGGAACTTATTAAAAAACATCCTGCAATTAAAACCATTATCCGCTCTACTACAGAAACAGAACCCTTAATAAATTGGAAATGGATATTTGGCTTGTTGATTTTACTACTTGCTCTAGAATGGTTCCTTAGAAAACGAAGCGGCTTATATTAGGGCTTTTGGGCAAATGAAATTACATTATTAATATGAGATTTTCCTTTTCGAGTTCAAAGTTTAAATATTTTTCTGCTAAATATTCCATAAAACAAATTTGGAATAATTCACCCGAAATTGATGTTCCTTGCGTGAATCGGTAGGCAATTTATTAAATTTAGATCAATTTATATTTTGAAAATCCTTTATTATCAATCAATTTTGTGCCCCGCCCATGAAACCCATCGAAGAACTCATTCCCCTATTAGACAAATCTAAAAAGATATCTATTACATTTCACTTTAATGCAGATGCAGATGCTTTAGGTTCTGCCTTAGGCTTGAGCCATTATTTAAGGTTAAAAGGCTATGAAACTTTCGTGGTTACGCCAAATGAAATTCCTGATTTTATTTTATGGATGCCTGGATCAGAAGAAGTGATTCCGTTTGACAGAAACCCTACTAGGGTAAATGAAGTCTTACTACAATCTGACTTTCTTTTCTGCCTGGATTTCAATCATTTATCAAGAACTAAATTCCTAGCACCTACCTTGGAATCTTTCAAAGGCATAAAGGTAATGCTTGACCACCACCTACTTCCAGATGAATCATTTGATTATGGGTATAGCAACCCTAAAAAAAGCAGTACTTGCGAAATGGTTTTTGATTTCATCAACCAGAGTGGTGATAATCAACTCATCAATTTAGATATAGCCAAATGTTTATATGCTGGATTAATGACAGATACTGGGTCATTTAAATTTCCAAGCACCACCGCAAGCTGTCATGCCATGGTAGCAGATTTGATGAATAAAGGGCTTGAAACCGCACCAATTCATCAAGCCATTTTTGATACCTATGAAGAAAATAGACTGCGATTTTTAGGCTATGTATTGGCCGAAAAAATGATTATACTTCCTGAGTTACACGCAGCCATTATAGCAATCAGTAAGGAAGAATTGAATCGCTTTCAAATCAATACTGGAGATACCGAAGGAATTGTTAACTATCCATTAAGTATAAAGAATATTATTTTCTCTACTTTTATCAGCCAAAGAGAAAATGAAAATCGTATGTCCTTTAGAAGTAAAGGCAATTTAAATGTAAACGAATTTGCCCGTACTTACTTTAATGGCGGTGGTCATGCAAATGCTTCAGGTGGTAAATCAGAAAGCGCTCTTTCAGAAACTATTGAACAAGTTAAATCCGCATTACTAGAAAATAAAAATCAAATTGAATTATGTTACCAAGAATTAGCTTAATCCTTTCTTTGTGTGCGATCTCAGTTATGAGTTTTGCACAAACAAAATTAAACATACAACCTCAGCCTAAGCCAGCTCCTCAGACAGGCAAGCCTATCATACAAACAAAACCTGCACAGGGTGCTCAACCTGTTGTAACAATGCAACCTCAGGTAGCACCTAAACCATTAAATTATACAAAATTAAATGCAAACCTTTCATATGTTTTCATTGTAAACAAGCAAACCTCTCCTTCACCCAAAGAAGGAGATGTAGTTAAACTTAACATGATTACTATTTCAAACAACCGATTTATTTATAATTCTTTTCAAAGTAATAAAGGCAAACCAGTTGAGTTTAGTGTAAACAAATCAGGGTTTAAAGGCGATATCATTGAAGCTATTAATTTAATGACCCCTGGAGATAGCATAGTTTGCTTAGTAGATGCTGATGCAATTTATAAAAACACTAAAAATAAGCGCCCTGATTTTATTAAAAGTGGTGATAAGATTCAATATTTCATAAAGCTTGTAGGAGTAAAAACAAAAGAACAAGTTCAAAAAGAGCAACAAGTTGCCATGCAAAAGCAAATGAAAGAAATGATGGCCAAGCAAGAAAAAGAACAAGCTAAATTGATTCTTACTCAAGAAAAGGAATTGAAAAATTATTTTACAAAAAATAATCTAACACCCCTAAAAACAGCTACTGGATTGTATTATACACTGATTGAAAAAACAGAAGCAGAATTGCCAAAAAACGGGGATACAGTAAGTATGAACTATACAGGCAAACTACTTGATGGAACTAAATTTGATAGCAATGAAGATACAAGCTTCCATCATGTAACGCCATTTGAATTTCCCTTAGGTGCAGGTCGTGTAATTAAAGGTTGGGACGAAGGTGTAGCTTTACTACCAAAAGGGTCTAAGGCTGTGTTTTATATCCCTTCTCGATTAGCTTATGGAGCTCAAGCCACGCCAGGAAGTGCAGCTAATCCAAAAGGCATTCCTGCCAATTCTATTCTAATTTTTGATGTTCAACTTTTAAATATTAAACCTAAAAACTAGTATACCTTATGCGTATTTTAAAACCAGCAATCGCCTTTTTGATGGCATCAGCCTTCATGACTACCGAGGCACAAAATCTAAAATTCAATAAAACAACCTCAGGTCTTGAGTATCTTATGCTTAAAGATGCACCTGGTAAGAAATTCATTCAAGATGGAAGTTATGTTGTTATGCATATCAAGACAAAAATTGCCGACTCTGCAATGTTTGATTCTTATAAAATGAATAATAACGAACCAATCGATCAACAATTAACCAAAGATTTTTTGGGTGCATTTATGGAAGGTTTTAATTTATTATCAGAAGGCGATTCAGCTTTACTCAGACTTCCTATCAAAGTTGCATTTAAAGATTCTCCACTTCCTCCCTTTGCAAAAGAAACAGACAAAGTAACTTATGAAGTGAAAGTTTTTTCGGTAAAAAGCAAAGAAGAGCATGATAAGGACGCTATAGCTGCTGCTACAAAACAAAATGTGATCGACGAAAAATTGATTCAAGATTTTAACAAGAAAAATAAATTCAAAACAGAAAAAACAGCTTCTGGAATTCATTATATCATCGACAGAAAAGGAAATGGCAAACATGCAGTTGCCTCAGACAAAGTAAAAGTGCATTACAAAGGTACCTTACTTGATGGAACAACTTTTGATTCTTCATACGATCGCGGTGAGCCAATTGAATTTCCGTTGTCAGGTGTAATAAAAGGTTGGACAGAAGGTATTCCGTTATTAGAAGTTGGAGGAAAAGGTAAACTTATTATTCCATCTAGTTTAGCATATGGTAAAAATGCACCTCCAGGATCTTCTATTAAAGCAAATTCAGTACTGGTATTTGACGTTGAATTGTTAGACATCATTCAGCCTGAAGCGCCAAAGGCAGAAGTTGCGCCATCTGGTGATCAACCTTCTATTGATGAGGGGTTGATTCAAGAATATGTAAAAACGAATAAATTAAATGCTAAGAAAACGGCCTCTGGTTTGTACTATGTAATTGAAAAACCTGGTAGTCAAAATCATCCGAGTGCTTCTGACAAAGTAAAAGTTCATTACAGAGGCATGCATATGGATGGCACCACTTTTGATTCTTCATATGACAGAGGTGAACCGATTACATTCCCATTAAGTGGAGTAATTAAAGGATGGACAGAAGGTATTCCATTCTTTGGTGAAGGTGGCAAAGGTAAACTAATCATACCTTCTGGATTAGCCTATGGTCCCAATTCTCCTGGTGCAGGCATTAAAGCCAATGAAATACTTGTTTTCGACGTAGAATTATTAGAAATAGTCAAATAACCTTTAAAATAAAACTCAATTAAATCAAAGAATGGAACAACCATTCAACAATACACAAGTTATGAATATGAACAAAATGGCTTTGGCCGCTCTTATCCTTACTGTAGGATACACATCTTGTAAACCAAAAGGATTTACAAAACTTAAATCAGGATTAGAATACATGATTGTAAAAGATGAAAAAGGTGACAAGAAAGCTGTACCTGGATCTATCGTTAAATTACATATCCGTTCAACACTAAATGATTCAACACTTTTTGATTCATATAAGCAAAATAACAACGAACCTGTACCTGCACAAATTACTAAACCTAATTTCAATGGTGATGTGATGGAAGGAATGGCTTTTTTATCAGAAGGCGATAGCGCTGTGTTTATGGCTCCTGCAGACTCAATTTTCAAAGGCGGTCAAATACCAAAATTTGGAAAGAGTGGAGACAAAGTAAAATTTGTGGTAAAAATGGTGTCTATCCAAACAAAAGATGAATTTGAAAAACAATCACAAGAAAATGCAGCAAAGCAAGTTGGTATTGATGATAAAATCATTCAAGAATACATTCAAAAAAATGGTTTAACAGCGCAAAAAACTGCCTCAGGGTTGTATTATATTATCACAAAACCTGGTGCTGGCGCCAATGCAGCGGCTGGTCAAGAAGTAAGTATGAATTATACCGGCCAATTATTAGATGGTACTAAATTCGATTCTAATGAAGATCCAGCATTTCAACATAAAGAAGTATTTAAATTCAAATTAGGTAGTGGTATGGTAATTAAAGGCTGGGAAGAAGGTATTTCATTAATGAATCCAGGTACTCAGGCTATCTTATTGATTCCTTCTACTTTGGCCTATGGCGAAAGAAGCATGCCTGGAAATCCTGCAAATCCAAAAGGCTTGCCTGCCAATAGCGTCTTACGTTTTGATGTGACAGTTTTAGGAGCAAAATAAGTATAAAGAATTAATTTCTTTCATTAACAAAGCCATAGGGTAAATCCTATGGCTTTCTTTTATTTTTGCACCATGAAAAACTATTTTATTCTAGCCATCCTTACTGTAACCCTATTTGCATGCGGTTCAAATGCTGCCCAATCTCAATATAAGGCAAGTACTCTTACCACCGCTGAGTATCATAAACTACTTCAAGAAAAGAAAGATATACAATTAATTGATGTACGTACACCTGGAGAATTTAGTGAAGATCATTTGGCCAATGCAATCAATATTGATTTTAACGCTGCAGATTTTGAACAAAAAATCCAACAACTTGATAAAAACAAAGCAACCTTCATTTATTGTCTTTCTGGCGGACGAAGCAGCGGCGCATTAGATGTCATGACTAAACTTAAATTTAAAGAAGTATATAACATGAAAGGTGGAATTATGCAGTGGAAAGGTGATGATTATCCAATTCAAAATAACATGAATGAAAGTTCATGGAAAGGTATCACTAAAGAAGAATACGAAAAACAAATTCAAGGTGATGTGCCTGTGCTTGTAGATTTTAATGCGAGTTGGTGTGGTCCATGTAAAAAACTTAAACCTATTTTAGATGAAATTGCAAAGGAATATGCGGGTAAAATAAAAATTATCGCACTTGATGTAGATGTAAATAAGTCTTTGGCTGATGAAATGAAAATTACCAATATCCCTTTACTTATTTATCATAAAAATGGACAAGTAGTGAACAATATTGAAGGTTTCA
>JAGNOY010000374.1 GCA_017989935.1 Chitinophagaceae bacterium | reverse complement strand
TAGAATTACTAATGTTCAATAACAGATAAAAGATGATAGAAGCAGTCAGCCCCCATTTTGCCAAACCGATGTTACCTGCTGGTGCGGTTGGTTTACGAGTACTTTCCTTATTCGATGGAATGAGCTGTGGGCAACAAGCACTTGAAAGAATTGGTGTAAATGTTTTGGAGTATTACGCAAGTGAAATTGATAAACACGCCATTGCAGTAACAATGCACAATTACCCAAATACAAAGCAATTAGGAAGTGTTGTTGATGTAGATGGATATAAACTACCAAAGATTGATTTATTGATTGGTGGAAGTCCTTGTCAAAGTTTTTCATTTGCTGGAAAACGCAAAGGAATGAGTACAAAATGTGAAACTGAAATATTGACTTTAGAACACTATTTGGAATTGAAAAACGAAGGTTACGAATTTGAGGGGCAAAGCTATTTATTTTGGGAGTATATGAGATTACTTAATGAAGTGAAACCAAAATACTTTTTACTTGAAAATGTAATGATGGGTGAAAAGTGGGAAAAGATATTAAGCAAAGCAATAGGAGTAAAACCAATACAAATAAACTCTGCTTTAGTATCTGCTCAAAATCGTAACAGACTTTATTGGACTAATATCGGAATGCAACCAATGGGATTATTTGATGATTTGGAAAGCATAATACCACAACCAAAAGACAAAGGCATTTTATTGAAAGATGTACTTGAAAGTGAAGTTGATGAAAAGTATTTTATTAGTGATACAATGATTAACCGGATTAAAAGAACCAATAATGGAGAAAGATGTTTTACAACTGCTGATAAAGCATTGTGTCTGGCCGATGGGTATCACAAACAAGGTAGAGATAATCAATACATCGTAGCAAGTAGAGGGAGAAACCCTGAAAATCCAAAAAGCCGTGAAAGTGGATTGAATACAGAACAAATGCTTGAGCCACGATATGACGGTAAAACAAACTGCCTTACAAGTGTGCAAAAGGATAATTATGTAGTATGCCATAATTCAATGCCACGAAGTTCAAAAACTGGTAAAGGAGGAACTGGGCCATTAAGTAGAGAAGATGGAAAAACATATTGTTTAGATACTGGGCAAACTAATGTAATTGAGATTTTAGAAAAAAGCCCTTGCCTACACGGATTTGAACACGGCACAAATGGACAATTAAATAAACAACTTGTAAGAGGTGGAATGATTAGAAGATTAACGCCTTTAGAATGCGAAAGACTACAAACCGTAAAAGATAATTATACAAAATTTGTTAGCGATACACAACGATACAGAATGTTAGGTAATGGATGGACTGTTGATGTTATAGCTCACATATTATCTTACGGAGAATGGTCGTAGCACTTGCAGGTAACGTATGTATTGCCGCAACTGATAATTAAATAATTGATTATGAATATTAGTCTTGAAGGACGCTTGTACAAAGTTGGGGTTATCGTGTATTTAGGGTACACGTTGGTTAAGGTGCATGAGCAAAGAGGAAGGTTTTTTATTCATTATAGAGGCAGGCAAATTAACCTGAAAGAGATACCAGTATTGCCAGTGGAAAAAGATTGTGTTTTTGATTATATTTTTGAAGGCGGTTTCAGAAACTATCCTTGCCCTGCAATGGACTATTGGATTTATAGATGGAGGATGAAAATTAAAATATCTATTGAAAAGTATATTGAGAAATTTAAGGTTAAGAGAATGAAATTTTCTTGAATCATCCACCTATTTCCCAGTGCATCCAATCATAATTCTTCTCTGGACCAAGACCTACAAAACCATGCTTGTAAAATATATCAATCATAGGCTTGTACTCAGGTCTGGCAAAACGGGCTGTCTTTGAAGTTTCTTTTAGTGTGTTTCTGGCAGGATCCAGATCAATAGCAATACCCCAAGCATGGCGGCTCCACTTTGTTTTAGAACCTCTCTGAAGCCTTACATTGACGCATCCGCCGAACAGGTCAATACCAAGTTTGTTTAAGTCAGAGTAGCCGTAGTGAGCCAGCAAATCATCAAATACGGCCTTTAGCTTGTCAGCTACTAACTTATGGCATTGTATTTTAGTTACTGTTTTCTTTAAATCCCAAGCTATTCGCATAGGATATGGCAAAACAAGAGTTGTAAGATTATCGGGATCTCCAGGTTGCCCATACTTTGCGATTATTTGAGTATCACTTAACATAGTATATTTTTTAATTTGATCTTGTGTTGGCATGGGTTTTTCTTTTATAGGTTCAGCCGCAAATCTTGAAGCCCATTTCCAGAAGTTAGACCATCTCATTTTCTTCTAAGTATTACGTTGTAAAAAAGGTTGAATACAAGAATGAAAACAACGCCGCCAATACCTACTTCTACAATTTTATTCCGTTCTGGTTTATATAAAACAACTGCTATTATAAACATTGTTATCATTCCAGAATTGAAGATATGCCAAGCATCCCATTTGTACTTACGGTTAAATTGTGGTTCGTATCTTTTATACTCACCATCCCAAAATTTACGAGGCAACCATTTGAATACAGAAGTATCAAAGTGATGTCCTACTGTATCAACTACGGCTTTGCATATTGCAGCAAGTGATATGAAGATTAGGCTTATCAAGTATTCCATATTAAAACCACCCCTGCCACTGCACCTAATCCAAATATGATGTTCCACATAGCCGAACCTCTGGGGTTGAATAGCTTTAGTCCCAAAATATCAGGTACTCCGGCTAAGAAAAAACAACCGGCATAAAATAAAATAGTGCCAACCAAATCACCCGTTGTAAAAGGGTTAAGTCGGCAACTTAAATAGATATTATCCAAGTCGCAAGGT
>JAGNOY010000373.1 GCA_017989935.1 Chitinophagaceae bacterium | reverse complement strand
GATCCGCAAGCAGTAGGTTTAAAGAAGAGCATTGGCAGAGAGAATCTTTCAGAATTAAAAACACAATTTGCATAATTTCAAATTATTGTTACATTTGCACTCCAAGGTCTTGTAGCCGAGTGGCTAGGCAAAGCTCTGCAAAAGCTTCTACACCGGTTCGAATCCGGTCGAGACCTCTAAAAAGCCCTGAATATTCGGGGCTTTTTTTATGCTCCCGATTGGCAGTCTGCTCCCCTGATGTTTGGATACGGGAACCCTATCATGCTTTTTCGACAGTTTATGTTTCCTTGGGCTTGTGGATAACCCTCAAATATGACATTTCCATGATATAAATCATGGTGCCAAATAGAAAGAATCCAAGATAAAGTTCCGAGTTTTGTGCCTTCAAGATGAAGACATCCTATCTTTTATATTTGTCGCTTCTACTCGGGCTTTTTACTTCGTGTGAAAAGAGAGAGTTACCAATTACCTTACCTTCTCGTTCAGATGGGATGGCTTTGCAAGTTGACATGGGTGAAACATATGAATATCAGTATTTCGTTAGTTTAGAAACTCAACAAATTGTACATATCAGTAAGGTAAAAAGTTGGGATCTTGCTTTTCAAAGCGGGCCTAATGAGCACGGCATTTATTTGAATGGTGCTAAACAAATGGCAGCCTTTGCAACTGGTAAAACTAACTTCGATGACGTAAACATCTCAGATACAACTCAAATAGAAGGTCATTGGAAAGTAGATCAAGCCTCGGGAGAATTAGATTCAACTGCTATAGGCAATTGGAAAGATAAGGATCAAGTTTATATAATTCGACTAGATGCCAAGGGTGATCAGATACGTAAATTTAAAATTGTAGAGGAAGACTTATTTCAATATAAAATTGCTTTGGGTGATATTAACGCTACTACTCCCACTTATTTTACTGTATTGAAGAATAAAGATCAAAATTTTACTTATTTTTCTTTAGACTTTTTAAGTACAGTGCCAAATATAGAGCCAAATAAAAATACTTGGGATTTGCAGTTTACTCAGTACAATTATACTTTTTATGATCAAAACCCTCCGTTACCTTATGTAGTGAATGGGGTTTTATTAAATCATTATTCAACCTTTGCTTACCATGATTCATTAAATGAATATAATGGCATCAACAAGGATTTTGTGCAGAATCTACCTTATTCTGACAAGCGCGATATCATTGGTTACAATTGGAAATCTTACGATCGTGATTTGAATCTTTATACTGTAGAAAAAAAGTATAATTATATCATTAAAAATCAAGAGAATCACTATTTCAAATTAAGATTCATTGATTTTTACAGTCCTCAAGGCGTTAAAGGCAGTCCAAAATTTGAGTTCAAAGAATTGTATTAATTTACTTACCCCTTTATTGGAATAACCTCTACCAACATCCTATCAGCAGTACAAAGACTCTTCATGAATTCGAGTGCAGCTTTTCAACTAATTATATTAGTTTTGCGCCCAATAAGTCAAAGTAAATGATCATCAAACCCAAACTGACTTATCCTTAAACAATTGAAGTTTACGTATATGCAAAGAATCTATTTAGACAATGCCGCTACAACCCCATTAGACAAGACAGTACTCGAAGCCATGATGCCCTATTTGACCGATCATTTTGGCAATCCATCTTCTATTTATTCATTTGGTCGAGAAACAAGAATGGCTATTGAAAAAGCCAGAAAAAGTATCGCAGGTTTATTAAATACTACACCTGGAGAAATTTTCTTTACTAGTGGTGGCACAGAAAGCAGCAATACAGCCATTCATGGTGCTATTTATGATTTAGGTTGTAAGCATATTATCAGTTCGCCCATTGAACATCATGCAACCTTACACACCATAGAGCATTTAGCCTCTACTGGAATTTGTACCTTAAGTTATGTCAAACTCACGCAAGAAGGGCATATTGACCTCATTGATTTAGAACGTTTATTGACCGAAAGTAATGGTAAATGCTTGGTGACTTTGATGCATGCTAACAATGAACTAGGAAATTTGCTTGATGTACCCTATGTAGCACAACTTTGTGAAAAACACAAAGCCATTTTCCATACAGATGGTGTTCAAAGTATTGCCCATTACAATATAGATTTACAAAAAGTACCCATTCATTTCATGAGTGGATCTGCGCATAAATTTTATGGCCCTAAAGGCAGTGGACTCTTGTATATCAACAGTTCTGTGCATATCAAACCCTATATTCATGGAGGTGGACAGGAACGAAATATGCGTGCAGGCACTGAGAATGTAGCTGGCATTATTGGTTTTTCCAAAGCCTTGGAAATTGCTATGAGTCATTTAGAAGAGGACAGTGTGTATATCGAATCCTTGAAAAGCTATATGCGTGAGCAATTTACGCAACAAATTCCTGAAGTGAAGTTCAATGGCGATACAGGAGAAAGAAGTTTATATACCGTTTTGAGTGTATCATTTCCTGCCAATGAGCGAACAGAAATGCTGAGTATGAATTTGGACATGGCGGGCATTTGTGTATCGGGAGGTAGTGCTTGCAGCAGTGGAGCACAAGGCGGCAGTCATGTAATCAAGGCGGTTTATCCACATGAGAATCGTGTTACCATACGCTTTTCATTCAGTAAACACAATACTTTCGACGAAATTGACACGACGATAGCTCAGGTTAAAAAGTTGATGTAAAAAAAATCTTTCAAAAGGTGCAAATTCTGTTTGTTAAAATTCAAACATCATTATATATTTGCACCCGTTACTGCCTGATGGTGTAAAGGTAGCACAGCAGTTTTTGGTACTGTTAGTCTTGGTTCGAATCCAGGTCGGGTAACT
>JAGNOY010000372.1 GCA_017989935.1 Chitinophagaceae bacterium | reverse complement strand
TGAAGGGCTTCTTGAATTTGGAAAAGCATATTGAAAATTGCAAAAAATTTGGCATCGTTCCGGTAGTAGCCATCAATTATTTTCCTACAGATACCACCGAAGAAATAGAATACGTGCAAGCACAATGCACCAAGTTGGGCGTTCAAGCCATTGTTTCTTACGGGTTTGCTAAAGGAGGGGAGGGGACTAAAGAACTTGCCCAAGCAGTTGTAGATATCATCGAAAGTGGCGTCAATCAATTTAAACCTTTATATGATTGGAGCCTCAGTGTAGAAGATAAAATTCATAAAATTGCCACAGAAATTTATGGCGCCGATGGTGTTGAATATTCTTCAAAGGCACGTACTCAGCTAAAAATGATTAAAGATTTAGGGTATGACAATCTACCAATTTGTATGGCGAAAACCCAAAAATCTTTGTCCGATAAAGAAACTGTTGTGGGGCGTCCAAAGGGTTTTACAATCAATGTACGTGAATTTGAATTTGCTGCAGGCGCTGGTTTTATCATTCCAATTTTAGGTGATATGATGCGTATGCCAGGATTGCCCGCTGTTCCGGCTTCAGAACATATGGACATTGACATCAATGGTAAAATTAGTGGCTTGAGTTAATGCATTTGTAGCATCATCCCGCTATTCACTCCAATCCATCTCGTTTTGAAGAACGAGATGGGATTTCCGTTACTATCGGGGCTAGGCATTCGTAATCAAAACAATCTTGAGTTTTAATTAAGCAAATTCAAGTTCTTGATGTTTTTCATAGCTCGACTTCAATCCTTCAACTAATTCATTCATTAATTCTTTCACAGTTTTTATTCTAGTTGCTCTATATGCATTAGATCCTGCGAAAGCATAGCCAGCTTTGAAATTTCCTTTGTAGGCATTCATCAAGGCCGAAATGATGCAGTATGGGGTAGTGTCTACATTGCATGTTTTAATACATTTTACAGGGCAATTGATGGGTTTCTTTTCGCCACGTTTCACAGCTTCTAAAAATTCATTATTGATAGCTCTGCCCGGCATCCCAACTGGACTTTGTATAATTTCAACATCAGTTTCAGTAGCTTGAATATAAGTATGTTTAAATTCAATAGAAGCATCACATTCTTCAGTAGTCACAAATTGTGTACCCATCTGTACACCTTTGGCACCTAATTGCATGATGTTGTAGATATCCTTGCCATCATAGATTCCGCCAGCAGCAATTACCGGTATTTCTTGATTGTATTCTTTTTCAAATACCGCTACTTCCTTCACCACTTCAGGGATTAATTCTTCTAACTTAAAATTTCCATCTGTTAGCTGATTGACTTTAAAACCAAGATGTCCACCAGCCTTTGGGCCTTCTACAACAATGGCATCAGGTAAATAATTATACAAGGATTTCCATTTTTCACAAATGATTTTTGCTGCCCTGCCTGATGATACTATGGGCACTAATTTAGTTATACTTTCTTTGTTTAAATACTTCGGTAAGTCTAAAGGCAAACCTGCACCTGCAATAATCATATCTACTTTTTCTTCGATGGAAGTTCTTACCATATCCTCAAAATTGGTCAAAGCCACCATGATATTAATACCAATAATGCCTTTTGTTTTCTCTCGTGCTTTCCTGATTTCTTCACGAAGACCTAAGATACTTGCTTCTAAATAATCTTTAGACAGGTGTCTGTAAAGCAAGCCAAGGCCTGCAGATGAGATTACCCCTACACCGCCCTCATTGGCTACTGCCGATGCTAGGCCGTTTAATGAAATGCCTACACCCATACCTCCTTGAATAATGGGTACCTGAATATTTAATCCGCCTATTGATAATTGTTGCATAAATTTTGATAAAGGAGTAAAGGTAGCGTTAACTCAAAAGTAGTTTTGTGACTTTCGTCATACTTTCAATAATCTGCATGTTATTTTATTCGATAGGCTGGATGAACATAAGTCTCAAATTCTCTGTTTATTTAAGTAGATTGTATATTTGACTAAATTTATATACGTGCATCAGGTAAAGGCGATCAAATTTCAAGAAGGAAAATGTTCTAATGTGGTTGATACACTTACAGTTGAAGAGATGCTACAAATCTCCATCAATGGTGAGTCTTATACCACTACCATGAGAAGCCCAGGATTTGAAGAAGAGTTGTCAAGAGGTATTTTGCTCACTGAAAAAGTATACAGTCAAAAGGCAAATCCAGTATTCAACATCATTGAAAAAAATCATCAGGGTTTTGTTACCAAAGTAAATGTAGATATAGATCCACAATCATTAGAATCAGGAATCTTAACCAAAAGAAATCTGATGTCAGTGACTAGTTGTGGCATGTGCGGACAAGTTGAATCACATTTAATTGAGCATGAATCACCTATATTAAGTGATACTGTTTTAAAAGCATCAGAGATATTTTCTATGTTTACTAGGATGAGATCGCATCAAGAAAACTTCGATCATTCTGGTGGATCCCACGCTTCGGCAGCATTTAATGGCATGCATTTATTGGATGTAAAAGAGGATATTGGTAGGCATAATGCAGTGGATAAAGTTATTGGAAGTTTGCTGTTACAAGATAAACTTTCTGAAGCTACCTGTTTGTTAGTTAGTGGCAGAATTAGTTATGAAATTGTAAGTAAATGCTATAGAGCAGGTATCCCATTTTTAGCCGCCGTTTCTGCTCCTTCATCCATGGCAGTGAGTTATTGCAACCAATTAGGCATAACCTTATTGGCATTTTGCAGGGAAAATAAACTAACAGTTTATACTCATCCCGAAAGACTTATCATGACATAAAAAAACCGCTCCCTAAGAAGCGGTTTTAAAACACCAAACCCTAAAA
>JAGNOY010000371.1 GCA_017989935.1 Chitinophagaceae bacterium | reverse complement strand
CAACAGCTCTTCGCAGGAGGAGATAGAACAGATCAGGCAAATTCTAGATTCTATGGACGCCGAAGTGGTGGATATTTTAGGGAAGAGGATGGAGTTGGTAGAAAAATTAGGCCTCATTAAAGGTGCGAACAATATGCCGATTTATCAGGCAGATAGATGGCGTGAAATTATTGAAAGCCGCACCCAGTGGGGATCAAACAATCAATTGCCTTCGGAGTTTATTTTAAAAATATTCGAGTTAATTCACGACCAAAGCATACATCGTCAAATTCACATTTTAAAGTCTAAAGAAATCTAGTAGATTTTCTGGGGTGCCCCAAGGCTAAAAACCACAAGCCTTGGGTCGGGCTATACATTCCAAGCCTAGCTCGTTTTGAAGAACGAGCTAGGGCTTTCCATTACTATCCCTCACCCGATTCCATTCATTATTCATGTTTAAAAAACAAGGACTTTCTATTTTTCCTTTCAGGTTTGATTAATTTCTTCAAGATGATTGTACTTTCGCAACTAATTTTTCAACATGGCATTAAAACACCATACTAATCACAAAATGCGATTCGATCAACAGGTCGAAAATTCTCGTGACCATGTGATTCCTTTTATACTCGAAACCATGTTACTTGACGACAGAACCCGTGTGCTTGAAGTTGGTTGTGGCGAAGGAGGCGTATTACAGCCCTTTGCAGAACGCGGTTGCATTTGCATGGGTGTAGATCTTGATCCAATGCGTATCGATTTGGCCGAAGAATTTTTAGAGGAATTTACCTCTTTAGGACAGATCACCTTGTTGTATAAAAACATCATGGATGAAGATTTCCAAAAACGTTGGCAAGGTTATTTCGATTTGATAGTACTTAAAGATGTGATAGAACATATCCATAACCAAGAACACTTTTTGGCTTATTTGAGAAATTTATTAAAACCCGAAGGGCAAGTCTTTTTCGGCTTTCCCCCTTGGTACATGCCATTTGGTGGGCATCAGCAAATTGCGAAAAGAAAATTAGCTTCTATCATACCTTATTATCATATTTTGCCTGCTTTCATTTATGGAACGATGCTCAGGTTATTAGGAGAATCTAAAGCAAGCGTGGCTGAATTGCTAGATATCAAAAAAACAGGTATTTCTATCGAACGATTTGAATTTATTGGAGGTAACAATGGCTTTAAAATTTTCAATAGACGCCTTTATCTAATAAACCCAATCTATCAATATAAATTTGGACTGAAACCCAGAAAACAAATTCATTTATTTGAATGCATCCCTTTCCTGAGAAATTTTGTAACAACCTGTGTTTATTTTACCATAAAAAAAATTTAACATTCTTGCGACAAAGAGATTGACTGATTCACAAGCTATTTGCAAAACGTTTTACATCTTTGCCCACAATTTTTAAAATAAATACCCATTACAAATGAAACAACTCCTGCTTATACTTTGCGTTTTATCTTTATCATTCCATAGCCAAGCACAAGGCGATGCAAAAGCAAAATCAATCTTAGATAAAGTAAGCGCCAAAGTAAAAATGCTTAAGTCACTCAAGGCTAATTTTTCCATTACAATTACGGGTGCCAAAGGTGGTAAACCTCAAACTAAAAGTGGAAATGTAGCCATGAAAGGGAACAAGTATTTTGTGTCTTTATCTGGACAAGAAATTTATTGCGATACAAAAACTATTTGGACCTATATGAAAGAAAGCAATGAAGTTCAAATTAGTAGCTTTGATCCAAATGAAAATTCTTTTACACCTTCTAAATTATTTACTAATTTCTATGATAAAGAATATAGTTATAAGTATACAGGTGTAGGGACTTTAGGTGCAAAAAAAGTTGACATTATTACATTGACTCCAACAAACAAAGGCAAACAATATACCAAGGTTGAATTGATGGTTGACCAATTGACAAGCGTAGTTGCTGGCGGTAAAATGTATGAGAAGAATGGCAATGTTTACGCTTATACTGTAACAGGTTATACGCCTAATCCAGTTTTAGCAGATAATGTTTTTATCTTCAATACAAAGAAATATCCTGGTGTTGAAGTGGTAGATTTACGATAAATGAATTAGATTTTAGTCGTCCTATTCAAGATCAATTTATCGATTACTTGATTTCAATTTCATCAATAAAGATAAATGCATCACCACCAGCACCTGGATGCCAATCAGGAATCTTTCCGAAATTTTTGGCTTTTACTTTTATATATCTAGCCTTCAAATTTGTTTTCGCGGATAGTTTGGTTAGTGTGTTTCTTTCATCATCTCTTTCTAGTTTATTCATAGCTTGTTTAGAAATTAATTTCCAATTTATATTATCTGTACTTGCAAAAAACTCAAGTTGTGTTGGATAAAAAATCCATGACTTTTGGTCTTGTAAAAAATTAGCAGCCACATAATTCACTGTTTGAACTTTTCCTAAATCTATCACGGCTTCAAAGTCTTGAGCCTGAAATCCTTGCCATCTGCCTTTACGCCAGTCTATATCGCCATATAATCCATCTAACAAACCGGCATCCCCACCGGCTGTATACTGAGGATTGTATGTAGATGCTAATTTAATTTTATAATGATTAGGCCTTTTGACAAAATGAGCCTCACTTTCAAAGGGGTGCATAAGCAAAGTTTGCTTGTCTTGGTATCTTGCATGTATTTCACTTGATTGTTGAATATCAAATGGCAATGTATATAAAGCAGATTGTGCATCCGGTTTAGTACCATTTGTGGTATATCGAATCTGCAAGTTAGTTTTGGTTAGTGAATCAAAACTAATTCTCATACTTTCATCAAATACGAATTCGTTGTGCGAAAATGTTGGGATGGAGTTATTATCGACTTCCTCAGTTCGATCTTGCTCAATAATCA
>JAGNOY010000370.1 GCA_017989935.1 Chitinophagaceae bacterium | reverse complement strand
GCTTTTCATTGTGATGAAGTTTTTATGAATCTTGGTCAAACAAGTCTAGGCATTTCTAGTGTCATTAAAAGTTTTCAATTCACAATTGATAGTGTAAAATCACTATTTAAAGTCATTGCACCAACACCATTCGAAGTGTCAAAAGATGGAGTTAATTTTTCTACGCAATTAACTTATGATTCTACCGTCAATGGAATCTTGCAACAGGTGTATATCAGAATACTACCTCAACAAGCCGATAAAGTATATCATAAGGAAATTGAATTCATGCAAAATAATTTGCTCTTACCTAATAAAATAAAATTATTAGGCACTTCATTACCTGATCCTTCAACAGTAAGACTAGCCACATGGAACATGCATTGGTTTGGTGATCCTTCAAATTGTAATTGTGATACGGCTCTAGCAAAATCAAATGCCTTACAAGTGATGAAAACAATGGATGCAGATATTTATTGTTTGCAAGAAGTGGTTAGTTCCACTCAAATTAAAGATCTAGCAATTAATTTAGGTCCTCAATTTGGTTATGCAGTTTCTACATTCGGTTCGTTTGCACAGGATACCTTGGATGCTGATTATGCGAGTACTCAAAAGTTGGCTTATATCTATAATAAAAATAAAGTCCAAAATGTAGGTTCTTTTGGTTTGTTAGCATCCACCTACCCAAATTCTTCATCATCAGGGTCGCCTTATAATTGCTTTTCTTCAGGCAGATTTCCTTTTGTTTTAAAGCTTAAATTAAATCTTCCCAATGCACAAACTGATACATTAATTCTTGCTAATATTCATGGTAAAGCAAGTTCTACTTTAGCTGATTATACACGCAGAGAATGCGGAGCAGTATTTATGACGGATAGTTTGAATGCCTTATTCCCCAATAGAAAAATGGCTGTGATAGGAGATTATAATGATTTTATTGAAGGAAGTTCCGTGTCTGGTCAAACACTTTCTCCTTATGCCTATATGTTCACAAATGGTTTTAGTGGACTTACATTGCCTTCATGGTTTGCAGGTCAAACAAGTTATGTATTTAGTGAGAATTACTTGATTGATAATATTTGTGTATCCAATGCATTGAAAGCTAATTACCCTGATAGCAGCACTTTTATTTTTCATGATGTTCAAGACATCATAGATGAATACGCTTATACGACGAGTGATCATCTTCCTGTAATGACCTACTTTAAATTGAGTTATCCTTTAATCTCCCAAAATCAATACCCTACAACAACGCGCTATGAAATTATAAATCCAACTAATGGTTTTCTTCAAGTAAACAATTTACATCAAGAAGATGTTGATGTTATAATTTATGATGTCCAAGGCAAAAAAGTTTTTCAGCATAAATATAAAAGTATGTTGACTATCGAGGAAAATTTAAGCACTCTCAAAACAGGATTATATATCATTCAATTTAAAGATCAATACGGCGAGCAGTCTATGAAATGGCTTGTACAATAGCAAAAAAAAAGTGCCCTTAGGCACTCAGACAATTTTATAGAATGTATTAATATTCATCTTCATTGAAGAAGAAATCTTCTTGGGTTGGATAGTCAGGCCAAAGGTCTTCTATTCCTTCATAAATTTCTACTTCGTCATCCAATTCTTGTATATTTTCAATCACTTCAACTGGTGCGCCTGAACGAATGGCGTAATCAATCAATTCGTCTTTGGTGGCTGGCCAAGGGGCTTCTTCAAGATGTGAGGCTAATTCTAAACTCCAGAACATATGTTAATTATTTTAATGATTATAGTTAATTGGGGCAAATGTAAGATTTAATTTATAACTTCCAAATCTTTATGTTTGCAGAATGTTATCCACAAATTTGATCACAAAAAAGTATGGGAAACTCCCTGTTTTAAAGGGTGTAAGTATGCATGTGCAACAAGGTGAAATTGTTTCCATTGTCGGTGCTTCAGGCGCGGGTAAGACTACTTTACTTCATATTTTAGGAACTTTAGAAAGGCCCGATTCTGGAGAGCTCACCATTGATGGCATTCAAACATTGACTTTATCTTCAGGTAAATTGGCTGAATTTAGAAATCAGAAAATAGGATTCATTTTTCAATTTCATCATTTGTTACCTGAGTTTACAGCCCTAGAAAATATTTGTATGCCAGCTTGGATACAAGGACTCTCAAAAAAGGAAACCTTGCACAGAGCTCAAGAACTTATGGACATCTTACAAATTAAGGAAAGGGCCGAACATAAACCTGCAGCCATGTCCGGTGGTGAACAACAACGAGTGGCCATTGCAAGAGCTTTGATCAATAAACCAGCCATTGTGCTGGCAGATGAACCCACAGGAAATCTAGATAGTCAAAACTCTACTTCAATTTTCGAACTCATCAATCGATTAAGGCACGAATTAAATCAAACCTTTGTGCTAGTAACGCATAACCAAGAATTAGCCATGCTATCAGATCGATTTCTCACTATGATTGACGGTAAAACTACCTAAATGAAATTTTCTCCCCACACACTGCCATACGAACAAACCGGTTATTTTTCAACCTTGGTTTTGGATTATATTCAAAAAAATCAAGACTTAACAGATTTTATTTTCGACTTCCCTAGCCCCGAAGCCTTGAAAGAAAAAATGAACAATCGACTTGCATCTTCATTACATAGAAAAGTGTTGCATGATAGTTTGAAAGCGCAGTATAAAGACGTTGCTCAACAGTCAGCTGTACAATCATCTATTGATGCCTTACTTCAAGAAAACACTTTTACTATATGCACGGCCCATCAGCCTAATATATTTACAGGGCATTTGTATTTTATCTATAAAATTATTCATGCCATCAAGCTTGCAGAGACTTGTAAATCACTTTTTCCAGCATCCAATTTTGTACCTATC
>JAGNOY010000369.1 GCA_017989935.1 Chitinophagaceae bacterium | reverse complement strand
ACCTCATTTTCATTAAGCGATCGCACTCGAACTTTTTTAAAAGTACAAGATGGCTGCGATTATACTTGTTCGTTTTGCACCATTCCTTTAGCACGAGGTAAAAGTCGTAGTGATTCGATACAAGGTGTATTAGGCAATATTCAAGAATTGGCAACCAATCAAGTTCAAGAAGTAGTGCTTACAGGGGTGAATCTTGGCGACTTCGGAAAAGGCTTAAGTGGCCATTCAAAAAAAGAAGAAAATTTCTTTGAACTTATACAAGCCTTGGAAAAAGATGGCTCCATTCCACGTTATAGAATTTCATCGATTGAACCCAATCTTCTTTCAGACGAAATTATAGAATTTGTAGCTTCCTCTAAACATTTCATGCCTCATTTTCACATCCCTTTGCAAAGTGGACACAACGAAATTTTGGGCCTGATGCGTCGTCGCTACCGCAAAGAACTTTATGAACAAAAAGTAGCCTTGATCAAAAAAACAATGCCCCATTGTTGCATAGGTGTAGATGTGATTGTTGGATTCCCTGGCGAAACAGACGAACTATTTCAAAGTACCTACGACTTTTTACATCAGCTAGACATTTCATATTTGCATGTATTCACTTATTCTGAGCGTGAAAATACATTGGCCATAAGCATGGAAAATGCGGTGCCACAAGCTATCAGAAAAGAACGTAATGCCATACTCCGAAATCTTTCAGAAAAAAAGATGAACTATTTTACAGAACTTCATCATGGACAAACACGACCTGTTTTATTCGAACATGAAAACAAATCAGGCGCCATGGAAGGCTATACAGATAATTATATCAAAATTACCAAGCCTTATGATCCGAATTGCGTAAACAAAATCACGTTGATCGAGATTTAATTTAACCTACATAATTTATTTTTTCATTGGGCGGCACACACGCTATCTCTCCAAGTCCTCTGCCGAATCGGCTACAAAGTATCAAGTAGAATTGAATTTCGTGAAGCCTCTCGGCATGCGGGCTTTCCGTTCTATCGTTGCCGCAATACAACCATCATTCAAGTAACAGTTTCAATAATATTATTAATCATCAATATGCCCACCTTGAAATCCATTCGTTTCTTCATGATACTTGAAAGACTCTGAACTACGATTCATTTCCCAGAAAAATTTGCCTCGCTTCAACTCATAATTCCCTTGCTGATTCATAGTTTCTGCATCAAACAAACGACCATTGATCATGGTGTACTCTATACTTTCAGTGTTCTTAATATCATCCAAAGGATTTTTTGCCATCACTAAAAAATCTGCCAATTTACCTACTTCTAAAGAACCAATAGATTGATCTAATCCTAAACTAATGGCAGGATTTATGGTAGCAGTTTTTAAGGCTTCGAAATTACTCATGCCTCCTTGTTGCATCATCCAAATTTCCCAATGTGCACCAATCCCTTGAATTTGCCCATGAGCCCCCATATTAATTAAGGTACCTGCATCATTCAATTTCTTCAAACTTTTCGATACTTGTATGTGGCCATTTTCATATTCTTCCTCTGGTATCATGGTTCTAAATCTACTTCTTGCATCAATAATAGAACGAGGTGTAAATCTCAACAAACGCTCTTTCTCCCAAACATTGGTGTGTTGATACCAATAGTATTCTCCATTGGGCGCACCATAACAAACAATCAAGGTAGGCGTCATGGCAGTGTGCGATTGTTTACATAAACTAATTACATCATTATATAAGGTAGCTACAGGTAAGTTGTGCTCAATTGTAGTATGACCATCAAAGATCATTCCTAGATTATGATAAAAAAAAGATCCACCTTCAGGTACCACTTCAATTTTTTGCTCACGTGCAGCTTTAATTACCATTTGATTTTGCTCGCGTCGTGGTTGATTGTAACTTTTTACACTAAATGCCCCATAAGCGCTCGTCCTTCTCAAGGCACTTCTTGCATCATCTATTGAATTAATCACTGCTTTAAAATCTCCATCAGCACCGTATAAAATTGTGCCTGTAGAAAAAACTCTAGGTCCAACCATAGCACCTGATTTAACTAATTCACTTTGCGCAAAAACCATTTCACTGTTGGCAGATGGATCATGCATAGTTGTAACCCCATAAGCCAGATTTACATAATATGGCCAATGCTTTTGGGGTGTAATGCCAAATCTAAAATGATTGCCATGCGCATGGGCATCTATAAATCCTGGCATGATGGTTTTGCCTTTGCAATCAATCACTTTGGCACTTAAAGGGATGGACACTTCCTTAGATTTTCCAACTGTTACAATTTTATTTCCCTCCACAATGATTATTCCATCTTCAATAACGTTGTTCCCTTTCATGGTGATAATTCTTGCATGATTGAAAACAAGGATGCCTGATGGTTTATCAGCATTTATTTTCAAATTAACTGCTATCCCTTTTTCCGGTTCTTTAAAAGACGAATCTGGTTTATTGGCTACAAATTCAAATCGTTGATCTAGCTTAATAGAAAAATATTGATCACCCAATGTGTAATGCAACACTTTACTATCAGCACTCCAATGCAAATTAATGCCAGCATCTTTAGACACTTTTTTCACAGGGATGGCCGATGTGCCCGCAGTCATGTCTATGGTTTTACCAATCGTTGGAAAGGCACCAATATAAACTTGATGTAAATCTACAAAACCTACCCACTTACCATTTGGTGAAACTATGTACTGACTTCCATAGGTACTTTTAAAGATAGTTTGTTCATCACTGCCATCTAACTTGGTACTGCCTAATCCATTATTTGCCTGAAAATAAATTCTATCATTTGTATGATTAAATCGAGGTTGATCACCTTGATTGTGTACAAACTTTATATTTGTTCCATTTGCTTGCATGGTATAGAT
>JAGNOY010000368.1 GCA_017989935.1 Chitinophagaceae bacterium | reverse complement strand
AGCTTAGACGAACTATTGGCGAATCGACCAAGCATAATAATGTGTACAAAGAAGAAGACACCGTGGTACCAAGAGGCAAATTACCAGCACTCTTTCAGGGTGTGAAGGAAATTGCTGCTGCCTATCAAGTAAGAACTGTTTGTTATGGACATGCTGGAGATGGTAACCTGCATGTGAATATCTTAAAGGATGAGCATACAGATGAATTTTGGCAAACAACTATCAAAAAGGCTATTCAGGAAATATTTTTGTTGTGTAAAAAATTGGGAGGGACTATTAGTGGAGAACATGGTATTGGTTTTGTGCAAAAAGAATACATGCCATTGGTCTTAGATCAAATTAATTTGGACTTGATGAAAAAAATAAAACTAGCCTTTGATCCAAATTTAATTTTGAACCCAGGAAAAATATTTTAAGTCTATGAGCAATTCACCTAAGGTATATATCATAGATTTTGATAGCACTTTTACACAAGTAGAAGCTCTTGACGAATTAGCTAAAATTGTTTTAGAAAACAATGCAGCAAAAGTACAAATAGAACAACAAATTAGTGAGATCACCAATCAAGCCATGAATGGACAAATTTCATTCGATCGGGCATTATCAGAAAGAATACAATTGCTGACCATTCATAAACAAGATATCGACAATTTAATAAAGATATTGAAGCAAAAAGTGTCAGTATCATTTAGTAAAAACAAGGACAACATTCAACTTCATCAAGCATCTATTTATATTGTTTCTGGCGGATTTAAAGAATTTATTTGGCCTGTGGTTCAAGAATTTGGAATTCAACATTCACATGTATTTGCGAATGAATTTATTTTTAATGAACAAGGCTTCGTGACTGGATATCATCAAGATAATTTACTCGCGCAACCACAAGGCAAGGTTCAATGGGCAAAAAAAATGAACTTCCAAACTGAGGTCGTGGTTATTGGTGATGGTTATACAGACTATGAAATTCGTGAAGCAGGATTGGCTTCGACCTTTTATTTATTTGCAGAAAATATCGAACGAAAACAACTCGTCGATAAAGCAGACCACATTATTTACAGTATAGATGACATAATAGTTTAAGCATGAACAGAACAGACTCATTTCCGAAAAATAAAATCAAGGTATTACTTTTAGAAAACGTGCACCCCAATGCAGTGAAATTATTTACTGATGAAGGTTATCAAATCGAAACAATTAAAGAAGCCTTAGATGAAAATGAACTGATTGAAAAAATTAAAGACATTCATATTTTAGGAATTCGATCTAAAACTCAAGTGACTGAAAAAGTAATAGACGCCGCAAACAAATTAATGTGTATAGGCACTTTTTGTATTGGCACAAATCAGATCGCACTTTCTTATTGTAGTCGAAAAGGCATTGTTGTATTTAATGCCCCATATTCAAACACAAGATCTGTTGTAGAACTAGCAGTTGGTGAAATGATAATGCTGATGCGAAATACTTTCACCAAAAGCAATAAAATGCATGAAGGTATTTGGGACAAAAGCGCTCAACATAGTGTTGAAATTCGTGGCAAGAAATTAGGCTTGATTGGTTATGGAAATATAGGTTCTCAGTTTTCAGTAATAGCAGAAGCTTTAGGGATGCGCGTATACTTTTATGACACTAGCGATAAACTGGCTCTTGGAAATGCAACTAAATGCAACACCTTAGAAGAGCTCTTACAACTTGCAGATGTTGTGAGTTTGCACGTGGATGGTAGAGAATCCAATACAGAAATGATTGGAGAAAATGAATTTAAATTAATGAAAGACAAGTCCATTTTCATGAATCTATCTCGAGGTCATGTAGTAGATATACCAGCCTTAAAACAAGCAGTAGAATCTGGTAAGATTTGGGGCTGTTCTGTAGACGTTTTTCCTTATGAACCAAAATCAAATGAGGAAGAATTTAAGAGCGAATTAAGACAATTACCCAACACAATTCTTACCCCACATATAGGAGGTAGCACCGAAGAAGCCCAAGCCAATATTGGTGATTTTGTTTCCTCTAAAATTAAATATTATATCAACAAAGGTGACACCTATGGATCTGTTAATTTTCCAGAGGTACAATTGCCTGCTTTCGAAAACTCTCATAGACTTTTACATATCCATGAAAACACACCTGGCATCTTAGCAAAAATCAATGCCATTTATGCCAAGCAACAAATCAACATTCAAGCACAATTTTTAAAAACAACCGATGAAATTGGGTATGTAATCACTGATATTTCTACTGACTATAAAACAGCCTTATTAGATGAAATCAAACTGATTGAACATACCATAAAGTTTAGAGTCCTTTATTAAAGATCAAGACAATCTTATGAAAAAAATTTACACGATATTCTGCTGCCTGGTGTATTCAATCAGCTTACAAGCACAAACCAACTATTACCCTCCATTAAGTGCTACTGCCAATTGGGATACAATTGCACCATCCTCTTTAGGTTGGTGTACGGATAAAATAGATTCTTTATACACTTTCTTAAATCAAGAAAACACTAAAGGTTTTATAGTGTTGAAAGATGGCAAAATTGTTTTAGAAAAATATTTTGGAAGCTTCACCCAAGACAGTCTTTGGTATTGGGCTTCAGCAGGTAAAACAATTACTTCATTTCTTATAGGTAAAGCACAAGAAGAAGGATACTTATCCATTCAAGATACAAGTGCTAAATTTTTACAAGCAGGCTGGACAAACTGCACGGCATCTCAAGAAAGCCAAATTAAGATCATACATCAACTCACCATGACCACAGGATTAGATGATGGTGTAGTCGATAATCATTGCACGCTAGATACTTGTTTGCAGTATTTAGCACCAAGTGGTAATCGTTGGGCTTATCATAATGCACCTTATACG
>JAGNOY010000043.1 GCA_017989935.1 Chitinophagaceae bacterium | reverse complement strand
TACCTGATTGATGCAGAGCCTGAGATATTATACAGTGCCTTGACCAATCCTTAAACGATTCAATTATGGTCTTGTGAGCAAGCGGAGATGAATACCCAAGTTGGCTTCGAATTTTCTTTATGGGAAGGCAGTATAACTGGAAAGAATCTTGAATTTGAGGAGAATAAAAAGATTGTTCAGGAGTGGTATTTTGGTGATCAAGAAGAAAAATCGATTGTTACAATTAAACTACATCCTGATAAAAAAGGGACGTCAGTTGAATTGAGGCATACAAATATTCCAGATGACGCCTTTGAAAATATTTGTGAAGGTTGGGATCAAGGTTATTTTGGCGCTTTACAAGAGTTTTATCAAGATTAATTGAAATATATTGCTACCTGTTCGGAAGGCAAGTTAAAATGTAAATGCATCTAATGAAATTAGATTTGAAATTAGCTTTTATGTTAGAATAATTTCCCCTTAATTAGGTTTTTGCTGATTCGAGTTAGTATTTTCTTTTGGTAGTATACTCGACTAATTTTTTTAAATGTGATTTTGCCTCATTTTCAGGGAAGTAATCAAGTAATGCATAGGCTTCAAGGATGGTTTCATTCATTTTGTTTTCTGCATATTTTATGCCACCATGTTGCACGACTGTATCAATAATGAATTGAATTTCAGTCTTTTTCTTTTCAGGATTTTTGAAGATATGAATAATTTTTTCCTTAGTTTGGGTATTACAATTATTTAAGGTGTAGATAATTGGCAATGTCATTTTTTTCTCTTTTATATCATTGCCTGTTGGTTTGCCAACATCTTCTTTTCCATAGTCAAAAAGATCATCCCTAATTTGAAAGGCAATGCCTACTTTTTCTCCAAACTGTTTCATGATCGAAGTATTTTCTTCATTTTGTGATCCAGAATATGCACCGGCGCCACACGCAGAAGAAATAAGTGAAGCCGTTTTCCCTTTAATAATTTCGAAGTAAACATCTTCGGTAATGTCTAATTTCCGAGCTTTTTCGACTTGTAAAAGCTCGCCTTCCGCCATTTCTTTAACAGCATTTGCAATGATTTCTAGAATTCGAAAATCTTTGTGACTTAGTGATAAAAGAAGTCCTTTCGATAACAAGTAATCTCCAACCAACACGGCAATTTTATTTTTCCAAAGTGCATTGATCGAAAAGAAACTTCTTCTCTTATTGGCATCATCCACCACATCGTCATGTACTAAAGTAGCTGTGTGTAGGAGTTCGATTAAAGAGGCTGCTCTGTATGTCATTTCGTTAATTTGACCACAAAGTTTGGCAGAAAGTAATACAAACATCGGTCGAAGCTGTTTCCCTTTGCTTTTGACAATATACTTCATGATTTTGTCTAGCAATGATACTTTGCTTTCAACAGCCTTATTAAAAGTATTCTCGAATTCTTTGAATTCGATTTTCAGGTAATTTTTGATTTCTAACATGAGATATTACAATGATAATCATGGTTTATGAGGTTTAAAAAGAAATTGGTTAAAATTATTTTTTTTGTGAAACTTTTATATCTTTGCGACTTCAATTTTAACAAAAACCAATTATTATGTCAAGTAAAAAGTACTTAATCTTTACGCTGATGCTAGTTGTTTCTTCACTTTGTGCAACACAAATGTTTGCTCAAGATGAAACAAGTGGTAATGCAAATGTCTATCGTGGTGCAGGCTACGATGTATTAGACACGTCATTAATTCCTGAAAGAAGAATGGAGCAACAAAGAGATTTTCTTGCGAATCAATATGATTTTCCTTCAAAGCCAAGAAATCAATGGGAGATCGGTGTAAGCATTGGTTCTTTTAACGTTTCTGGTGACGTACGTTCAAAAAACTTATTTACTGCTAAAAATCCAGGACAAACTTTAGGTTTTGGTGTTCACTTAAGAAAAGCTTGGGGTTATATCATTTCTACAAGACTTCAGTATTTGCATGGTACAGCTTCTGGATTTAACTGGCAAACAGGAACTGGTTATTGGGGACATACTGGTAATCCATGGGGATTAGCTGGTTATGGTAGTTCTCCTGTGTTCTATAACTATAAGACTAACATTGATGAGTTATCTTTTCAATTAGTAGCAGCTTTAAATAATATTAAATTCCACAAAGCAAGAAACAAAGCCTCAATTTATGGTTTAGTTGGTATGGGTGGAAGTTTATATGATACATGGGTAGATGCATTAAATTCTAAAGGGGCTAAATATGACTTTAGCAAAATTATCAATAAGAATTATGCAAATGATCAACCAAATTGGACCAATTCATATAAAACAAGAAAAGCCAAGAATACAGATTTGAAAAATTTGTTTGATGGTAAATATGAATCAAGAGCTGAGCGTCATGATAATCGTCCTTGGTTTGGAAAAGAAAGAACATATAGAACTATTTTAACTGCAGGCTTAGGTATTCAATTTAAATTAGGCAGAAGAGTATCATTAAGTATTGAAGATAAATGGTCTTATACTAATGATGACTTAGTAGATGGTCAACGTTGGCAAGAATGGCCTCAACCATATTATGGTGGGTCTGCAATGACACGTGATTTTGATACTTATAACTATTTATCTCTTGGATTAAATATTCATTTAGGTGGTAAATCAGTAGAACCATTGTGGTGGATGAATCCGTTGGATTATGGATACACAGAAATGAAGCATACTCCACATAGCCAATCTTGTGATACAGATTCTGATGGTGATGGTGTTTCTGATTGCTTTGATCGTTGCCCTGATACTCCAGCTGGTGTTGCTGTTGATACACATGGTTGCCCTGTAGATACTGATGGTGATGGTGTACCTGACTTTAAGGATAAGCAATTGATCACTCCGACAGAATGTCAACCTACAGACGCTGATGGTATTGGAACTTGTCCTGATCCAGCTTGCTGCGATGGAAAACCTCCAGTTGGTTGTGGTGGAATCCCAGGTGGTAGTATTATGTTCCCATCTGCATCTTCTAAATTGAGTCCGTCTGCAATGTCAACTTTGTCTCAATTGGCAAGTGGTATGAGAAGCAACCCTACTTGTAAGGTAGTGGTTATGGGTAATGGTAATGGAAGTAAAGTAGAACAACAACGTTCATGGGATAGAGTTAATTCTGTAATCAACTATATGGTTGATAAGCAAGGAATTGACAGAGAGCGCTTTATATTCCAATATGGTCAAAATGGAAATCCTAATTCAGTTGACTATCGTTCAGCTGGAGATGGAGAGGAAGGTCCTTCAAACACACCACCTCCGTTCCCAAATTTAAGAAGAAACTAATTTATTAGACATAATCAAAAAAAGAGGTTGCAAATGGCAGCCTCTTTTTTTTTGATTAATCCCCTAGAAGATGGGGGTAAAATGTGAATTTAAATTGTGATAAGTTTATAAAAAAAAACTCATATATTTTGATTAAATCAATTCTAGCTATATATTTGCGAGATATACAGAACTAAAATCAATTAAATTTTAAAAAATTCATTTATGGCAAGCAAAAAGTACTTATTATTAGCAGGGTTTATGACCTTGTTTAGCGTTTCAGAGCTGATGGCTCAAGAAAGCAATTCTGGCATGTATAAGGGAGGCGGATACGATTTCTCTGATACTTCATTAATTCCTGAAAAAAGGATGGCACAACAAAGAGATTTTATGGCAGGGCAATACGATTTCCCTTCTAAACCTAGAAATCAATGGGAAATTGGTATTACCGCTGGGTTATATAATGTTTCTGGCGATGTAAGATCAAAATCATTGTTCGTGAATAGTGCAATTTCTCCACTAAAAACAACTGGTTGGGGTATTCACGTAAGAAAAGCATGGGGTTATGTATTGTCAACAAGATTACAATATATTCATGGATCAGCTTCAGGGTTTAATCACCAATCAACTAAAGGTTATTGGGGACACAATGCAAGTCCTTATATGACTGTAGGTGGCGGTTATGCTACAGCAAGCGGTTCAAGAGTAGACAATGTTTATCATAGCTATTGGACAAGAACCAATGAATTATCTTTGCAAGTTGTTGCAGCTTTGAATAATCTTAAGTTTCACCGTGCAAGAAATAAAGTGAGTTATTATGCATTAGGTGGAGTTGGAGTATTGACATATCATACGATGGTTGATGCATTAGATGCTTCTGGTGCAAGATATAAATTCGACGCTATTGACGATGGTTTAACTGGAGGATCAGCTTGGGAAGATAGAAAAGAAAAGAATAATAGATTGAAGGATTTGTTTGATGGTACCTATGAAACGGAGGCCGAAAAGCATGATAACAGAAACATTTGGAATAAAACTGGAACTCTTCGTGCTATTGCAACAATAGGCGCAGGTGCTCAAATTCGTTTAGGAAAGAAATTATCTTTACAAATTGAAGATAAAGTGACTTTTTCAAATGATGATTTAGTAGATGGTGAAAGATGGCAAGAAATGGCTCATTCAGCTAATGGTTATGGTGTTACTTCTGCAATGACTCGTGATGTTGATAATATCAATTACTTGTCTATTGGTCTGAATGTACATTTAGGTGGAAAATCTGTTGATCCATTATGGTGGATGAATCCTATGGATTATGGCTACAACGAAGTTAAACACAAAGGTGGTGGACCAAGCAAATGTGATAATGATTCTGATGGTGATGGTATTTCTGATTGTTTCGATCGTTGTCCTAACACACCAGGTGGCGTATCTGTAGATTCTCATGGTTGTCCATTTGATACTGATGGTGATGGTGTTGCTGATTACAAGGATAAGCAATTAATTACACCTACAGAGTGTCAACCAGTTGATGCTGATGGAGTTGGTAAATGTCCAGATCCTGAATGTTGCAAAGGTGGAACTACGCCTCCAGTTGGATGTAGCTCAATCTCTAATGGTTCAATCAATTTCGCAGCAGGTACTTCTAAATTAAGTGCTGCAGCAATGTCTCAGTTGACTGGTTTAGCTGGTTCAATGAGATCAAATCCTAACTGTAAAGCTGTTATCGTAGGTTGCGGTAATGGTAGTAAAATAGAGCAACAACGTTCATGGGATCGTGTAAATTCTGTTATCAATTATATGGTTGATAAGCAAGGAATTGATCGTGAAAGATTTATATTCCAGTATGGAACAAGTTGTGATGCTAATGCAGTTGAATATCGTTCTGCAGCTCAAGGTGAAGAAGGTCCTTCAAACACACCTCCTCCATTCCCTAACTTGAGAAGAAACTAGTACTTTTTGCCTTACAAATAAAAAGGTCCCGGATTTATTCGGGACTTTTTGTTTTTATTTTAAGGTTTCATATTCATGACTTAACTTCGCATTCTAAAATATATACATGAATTCTTTTGGTTTACTCGACGAGATAAGTCATACCATGACGCAATTGCAAAAAGGTTATGATACTTTACAAAAAATGGACAAAGTAGAAATAGGAACAACTCCTAAAACTTTGGTATGGCAAATGGATAAGGTGAAGCTTTATAGGTACGATAGAGGTACCCCTGCTAAATGTAAAATACCAGTTCTTGTCTCATTCGCTATCATGAACAGACAAGATGTGTTGGATTTACAACCTGATAGATCACTAATGAAGAAATTCCTTGATGAAGGCTTGGATGTTTATATCATGGATTGGGGTTACCCAACAAAGTCAGATAGATATTTGACTATGGAAGATTATATTGATGTTTACATGAATTCTGCTGTAGATTTTATTAGAGAAACACATGGAATTCAAAAAATCAATAAGATGGGAATTTGTCAAGGTGGGACTTTTTCTACAATATATGCAGCACTTTATCCTGAAAAATTGAATACATTAACTGTTTACGTGGCCCCATTTGATTTTACAACTGATAAATGTATGCTATATAAATGGACCAAATACCTTGATGTGGATACTATGGTAGACTCTTTGGGAATTATACCAGCTGATTTATTAAATGCTGGATTTGGTATGTTAAAGCCAAGTGCTGATATATCTAAATATTTTGGTGTACTTGATAATCTTGGAGATGATGCTAAATTGATGAACTTCTTAAGAATGGAGTTCTGGAAAGCAGATTGCCCAGATTTAGCCGGAGAAATGTATCGAAAGTATATTAAGGATTTATTTAGAGACAATAAATTAATTAAAGGCACTTTTGAATTGGGAGGTCGAGTTGTGGATTTAAAGAAAATTACTATGCCATTTTTAAATATTTATGCCACAGATGATAACATCATACCTAACGAATCAACGATTGCTATCAATGATAAAATAGGTTCAAAAGACAAAGAATTATATGCCTTCCCAGGTGGTCATATTGGAGTTTTTGTCGGAGCTAGGTCTCAAAAGGAATTAGGACCTAAGGTAGCAAAATGGGTAACCGATAGAAGTAAATAGATTCTCCTCAATTATTTAATAACTGCCTTAATACGGCAGTTATTTTTTTATATCAAGTGGATGATATTGGATTCGAACCAACGACCTCTACGATGTCAACGTAGCACTCTAACCATCTGAGCTAATCATCCATACTTGGCAAATTTAGAATTTGTTCAATAAAGTACTTGGTTATTTTTATTTTTTATACTTATGAAATAATTATTTATCCAAAATTAATTTAGCTGTTGTATGTTCGCAGAGTTCCTTATTTTTGTTTCATTCAGACCAATATGTATAGTATCTTAAGAAAAGAATTAAATGCATTTTTCAGTTCCCTTGTAGGATATATTGCCATTATAGCGTTTCTTGTTGTATGTGGTTTTTTCATGTGGGTTGTACCTGATTCGAATATTTTAGATTATGGTTACGCGAACCTGGATAAATTTTTCTTATTTTCTCCTTGGATTTTAATGTTCTTAATACCTGCATTAACTATGAGATCCTTTGCTGAAGAATTTAAGTCTGGAACTATTGAGATATTATCAACTTTGCCTATCAAAGAAACCCAATTAATTTTAGGTAAATTTTGGGCGTCTATTGTATTAATGCTTTTTTCGATTTTACCCACACTATTATATGTATTTACAATTTCAAGGTTGTCTATCATTGCTGGAAATTTAGATACTGGTGGAATTTTGGGATCATACCTAGGACTATTTTTTTTAAGTGCTGCTTTTACTGCCGTAGGTTTATTTTGTTCATCTCTAACTAATAATCAAGTAATCGCCTTTCTACTTTCAGTTTTCGCAAACTTTATTTTATTTTCTGGATTTGAAACCATGAGTAAATTAGATTTTTTTTCGGGTGGTTTAGATTATATAATTAGTGAAATTGGTATGCAGTTTCATTACCAATCAATTAGTAGAGGATTGCTTGATTCTCGTGATATCATTTATTTTATCAGCTTGATCATATTTTTTATCATGGCAACGCAGTTTTCATTAAAGAAAAGAAAATGGAATTAAGTTTTCCTGTCAAAGAGATAATCTCATAGAATTATGAATCAACAACAGAAGAAAAAAGGATGGATAACATTAGTAGCTATTTTTGTTATTTTGTTATTGCTAAATATATTAAGTTCAACCTGGCATAAACGAGTTGATGTAACATCAGAAAAAAGATTTTCTTTAAGCGAACCAACAAAAAAATTACTTAAAAATCTTAAGGATATAGTTGTTGTTGAAGTTTATCTTGAAGGTAGCTTTCCTGCTGGATTTCAAAAATTGAATGAAGCCACACGAGATGTTTTAAACGAATTTAAAGAGTACGGAGGAAATAAAGTGAGATTTACTTTTGTAAATCCCTTAGAAGGTAAAACTGAAGAGGAGAAGAAAAAGGTATTTGCCACTTTAGCGGAAAAAGGAATAAATCCAGTCAATCTACAAATTCAACGTGATGAAGATGACGGATATAGTGAGAAGATAATATTCCCCGCTGCAAAAATTTCGTATAACCAAAAGGAAATTCCAATCAGCCTACTAGAAAATCATTTGAGTATGAGCCCTAGTGAGAAACTCAATTATGCCGAATCAATGCTTGAATACAAATTCGCTTCTGCAATTAAGCATATGATGGAACCTGACAAAAAGAAGATAGCATATATTGTAGGGCATGGCGAAATTATTGGCATTAATACAATTGATATCTTAAGTTCATTAGAAACCTATTATGATGTAGATACCTTGGATCTCACCAGAAACATTGAAATTTCAAAATTATATAGTGCCGCAATTATTTGCGGACCTTCAGTTGCCTTTGATGAAAAAGAGAAATTTAAAATTGATCAATATGTGATGCAAGGCGGACATATGCTTTGGTTTGTAGATCAATTAAGAATTGAAATTGATTCATTGAGAAATAGTAATGCTACAATGGCATTAGACTATGCCTTAAACTTGGATGATTTATTATTTAAGTATGGAGCAAGAATTAATCCAGATTTGATTGAAGATTATCAGCAAGCTAATCCAATTCCTATAACAGTCGGTAATATTGGTGACCAGCCAGATATTCGATTACTACCTTGGATGTATTATCCATTTAGTATTCCAACGTCAAAGCATCCAATAGTGAACAATATGGATGCAGTTGCTTTGATGATGGCTAATTCCATTGATACAGTTGGGGATCCTTCAATTAAGAAAACTGTTCTACTTACAACCTCAAACCGAAGTAGAAGAGTACCTGCACCAGTAAGGATTAGTCTTGCAGCCTTACAATTTAAACCTACACCTGATATGTTTAAGGAGAAGGATATTCCTGTGGCTGTTTTACTTGAAGGGAAATTTAGTTCGGTGTATGCAAATCGAGTAGATCCCATTTTCTTAAAAGTGTATACTGATTCTCTAAAAAAGGATTATTTAACGACTTGTGAAAATTCCAATAAAATGATAATTGTTTCTGATGCCAATGTGATGACCAATGATTTTAATAAAACTAGAGGGCCACTTGAATGCGGATATTATAAGTATACCGAACAATTATTTGCCAATAAAACTTTTGTGTTGAATTGCATGGAGTACCTTACCGATGACTATGGTTTGTTGGAAGCTAGAAATAAAAATTTGCCTTTGCGTTTATTAGATAAGGCGAAAATTAAGTCGCAAAGACTTCAATGGCAATTAGTAAACATTGCCTTGCCAATTTGCCTCATGTTGGTTTTTGCAAGTGGCTATTCATTCTTCAGGAAGAAAAAATACGAAGGAAAAGTAAATTAAAAATAATAGTATGTCGATAATCAAACTTGAAAATTACGCCGAAGGGCATTGGGTCGCTTCTCAAAATTCTTCAGAGGTCTTATTTAATGCCATCACTGGTGATCCAATTTATTCTACAGGGTCTGATGGATTGGATTTTGAAGCTATGATGAATTATGCACGCCGAATAGGAAATAAGAATCTTAGACGAATGACTTTCCAAGAAAGAGGACGTATGCTTAAAGCTTTGGCCATGCATTTGCTAACCAAGAAAGAATTATTTTATAAAGTGAGTGCATACACTGGAGCTACTAAAGCAGATTCTTGGGTAGATATTGAAGGTGGGATAGGTAATTTATTTGCCAATGCAAGTTTACGCAGACAGTTTCCAGATGAATGCTATTATGTTGAAGGACAAGTTGCAAAATTATCTAAACAAAATACCTTTATCGGTCATCATATTATGGTGCCTTTAGAAGGGGTTGCCATACATATTAATGCGTTTAATTTTCCGGTTTGGGGAATGTTAGAAAAAATCAGTGTGAATTTGATGGCTGGTGTGCCCGCTATTGTGAAGCCTGCAACATTAACTTCTTATCTGACTGAAGTTGTTTTTAAGGAAATTATTGCTTCGAATATTTTACCAGAAGGAGCTCTTCAATTAATTTGTGGTAGTGCTAGAGGTATCTTAGATTTTGTAAAAAATCAAGATGTAGTCACCTTTACTGGGAGTGCAGAAACAGGTAAAAAATTGAAAGCCCATCCAAGGCTTATCAGTGAAGCTGTGCCATTTACGATGGAAGCAGATTCATTGAACTGCACTATTTTAGGTAAAGATGTAACGACTTCTATGCCAGAATTTGATTTATTTATTAAAGAAGTAGCAAGAGAAATAACTACTAAAGCTGGGCAAAAATGTACAGCGATTCGTAGAATTATTGTGCCAGAAGATAAAGTAGAAGATGTGAAAATTGCACTTGGTAAAAGACTTCTTTCTTCTACTATAGGTGATCCTTCTGTAGAGGGCGTTAGAATGGGACCTTTGGCTGGACTAGCTCAGCGTGTAGATGTTACAGAAAGAGTGAATCAATTGGCAAAATCTCAAGAGATCGTTATTGGTAGTTTAGATCAATTTGAAGTGGTGGGAGCCGATAAAAATAAAGGGGCTTTTATGTCACCGATTATTTTTTATAATGATAAGCCTTTTGAAAAATTAGATTGCCATGAAATTGAAGCTTTTGGTCCAGTTTCAACTATCATGCCTTATCATGATTTAGATGAGGCCATTTCTTTAGCTAAATTAGGTAAAGGTTCTTTGGTTTCGAGTATTACAACTGCAGATAAAACAATTGCTCGTGAATATGTTTTAAATGCCGCTACGATGCATGGTCGTATTTTAGTTTTAAATCAAGAATGTGCCAAAGAAAGTACAGGTCACGGTTCTCCATTGCCTTTGTTAGTGCATGGTGGTCCTGGCAGAGCTG
>JAGNOY010000367.1 GCA_017989935.1 Chitinophagaceae bacterium | reverse complement strand
AAAGAAGGTAAAATTGAAGTAAGTGCAAAGAAGGAAGTCGTAGTGGAAGCAAAGAAAGTTGAAGTAAAAGAAGCTCCAAAAGCAAATACCAGTGAGTTCAAAGAAAAACAAAAAGAAGAAAAGCGTATTCGTAATAAATTTTCGAAGCTAGAAGAAGAAATGAATCAATTGAATGCAGATAAATCCAGACTCGAAGGTTTATTGGCATCACCAACCATCTATTCTGATCAACAAAAGTTTCAACAAACAGAAACAGAATATAACAGTATCAATTATAAAATTTCTGTCATTCAGCCAGAATACGAACAGCTCTTTGAACAGCTTATGCAATTTGAATCTTAAACATATACCATGAAAAAAATTCTTCTTCTTTTAATAATTTCTTCAGCCTGTTATGCACAGCAGAAAAATTTTACCATGCAAGAAGCTGTGTTGGGAATGACAACCACCTTTGCACTTAAAAGTTTGAAGCAATTGCAATGGATGGGAGAATCAGCCATGTATTCATATATAGTAAGCAACGATTCTGAAAACGTAATTATGCGCGTAGATCCAGCTAATTTCGAAGCAAAGCCTGTAATGACCTTGCAGAAAATGAATCAATTATTGGAAGGCGCCAACTTGCAAAAATTAGCATCTTTTCCAGTCATTAGTTGGATAAGCAGGAATAGTTTTTACATTCAACATGCGAATAAAATTTTAATTTTTAATACGGAAGATAGTCCTAAAAAACCCATTGAGGAATTAGCCAATTTACCTATCACTGCTGAACGTATTGAACTTAACTCGGATAAATCTGCTGTAGCATATGTAGATAAATACAATTTATTTATAGCTGAAAAAGAAAAAAGCCCCATTCAACTTACACAAGACGGAAGTAAAAACTTACTATACGGAACTTCAGTTCATCAAAATGAATTTGGAATAACAGGTGGTATTTTCTGGTCTGCTAATCACAATGCCTTAGCTTTCTATCGCATGGATCAAAGCATGGTAGAAGATTATCCTGTCACCAATTGGAATGAGGTACCTGCTGTTACTAAGATGATCAAGTATCCATTTGCTGGACGAACATCACATCAAGTTACAATTGGTGTATATGATATAAAAACCGCCCAAACTATTTACCTTAAAACTGGAGAACCTAAAGATCAATATTTAACTAATGTGACATGGAGCCCAGATGAAAAATTTATTTATGTATCAATATTAAATCGCGATCAAAATCATGTATGGTTAAATCAATATGATGCCAAAACGGGCGACTTGGTGAAAACTCTTTTTGAAGAAACTAATGAAAAATATGTTGAGCCCCAACACCCACTTGTTTTTTTGAATGATGATGCTAGTCAATTTATTTGGTGGAGCCAACGTGATGGATTTATGCATTTGTATCTCTATAAAAATGATGGAAGTTTGATCAAGCAGCTTACCCAAGGAGATTGGGTAGTGAATGAAATTCTAGGTTATCAAACTAAAACTGGCGAGTTGATATACACCAGTTCTGCTGAAAGTCCTTTGCAAAAAAATGTATATAGCGTAAATATAAAAACGGCCAAGAGTAAATTAATTTCCACCACTTTAGGCACACATACTGCTATGGTAAGTAAGGATGGCAATTTCATGATAGATCAATACACCAATCGCCAAACACCTAAAAATATTGAGGTAATTAACTTATTAACTAAGTCCGAAAAAAGAATTCTTACAGCTTCAAATCCTCTTGAAAATTATAAGTTAGCCAATATCGATAATGTCAATTTGTTTTCGAGCGATAGCACCTTATTATATGGAAAATTAATGACGCCTGCTGATTTTGATGTGACTCAACAATATCCTGTAATTGTGTATTTGTATAATGGTCCGCATGTACAATTAAATAAAGATGCATTTCCTTATAGCGGTAATTTATGGTACGATTATTTAACACAAAAAGGGTATATCGTGTTTGTAATGGATGGCAGAGGAAGTGCCAATAGAGGTTTTAATTTCGAAAGTGCTATTCATCGCCAACTGGGAACTTTAGAAATGGAAGATCAAATGGTGGGCGTAAATTATTTGAAAAGTTTACCTTACATCGATTCAACAAGATTAGGTATTCATGGTTGGAGTTATGGTGGTTTCATGACAACTTCATTTATGTTGAGAAAGCCTGGTGTGTTTAAGTGTGGGGTTGCTGGTGGACCCGTCTTGGATTGGAGTATGTACGAGATTATGTATGGAGAAAGATATATGGACACGCCAGAGCAAAATCCGGAGGGGTATAAAAATAATTTGTTGCTCGATAAGGTAGGCAATCTGCAGGGCAAGTTATTGATGATACATGGCACAGATGACGATGTAGTGGTTTGGCAGCATAGTTTAAAATTTGTTCAAGCCTGTGTAAAGCAAGGTATACAAATGGATTACTTTGTGTATCCAAGTCACCCTCATAATGTAAGAGGCAAGGACAGGGTACATTTAATGCAAAAAATTACTGATTACTTCGATCAAAATTTGTAGCCTTATTTTTCTGATATTTTGGGCGGCAGACACGCTATCCGCTGCTACGCCGCCCCTTCGCAAAGCCTCAGCGGTCGGGGTATCCGCTACTATCGTTGCCGCGGGGCTTCCGAAAAACATTGTGTAGATTTATAGATTTTATTCAAGGCTTTTGTAGTCAATTGAGTTTAATCAGAGAGACTAAACAATGATGCTGTTCGAGATGTTAGCCTTGCGCATCTCGTATTTTTAATATTGCAGATTTAAATCAGTTTGTATACAACACATTTTCACTCTAGCAATTAGAAAAGTATGAATTTTCATTAATTCTGAACTCGAAATTGTGGCAACGATCGTAGCGGATACCCCGCATTCCGAGAGGCATAACGAAATAGATTTTTACC
>JAGNOY010000365.1 GCA_017989935.1 Chitinophagaceae bacterium | reverse complement strand
ATGTGATGAATCGACAAAACCAATCAAGAATTAATTCATCATAGATTGAAATCAGAAAGGTAAGATTACAAGTTTATAGCTCCAATCGCTGATAAATTTTAGGCAGTGAAAAAAGTTAATTTCATCATGCTAAAAACAATAGCCCGTTTATTTTTTTTTCATACTTTTACCTTCTAGTCAAAACTAATTTTATTGTTATGAAGAAACTATCTATCTTATTCCTTGCTTTGTTTGCTTTGGTAATAATAGCTGAAGCTAAAAAATCTAAGAACAAATTTGTTGAAGTCAAAACCACCATGGGAAACTTCAAACTTGAATTATTTGCCGATGTGCCTAAGCATAGCGAAAATTTTTTGAAGCTTGTAAAGGATGGTTTTTATGATAGCTTACTTTTTCATCGTGTGATACCAGAATTCATGATACAAGGCGGAGACCCAGATAGCAAAAATGCCATGAAGGGACAAATGTTAGGGAATGGAGATATTGGATATAAAGTACCTGCAGAATTTCAATTGCCTACCTATTATCACAAGAAAGGGGCCTTATGTGCAGCCAGAGATAATAACCCTGAAAAAGCTTCTAGTGGTTGTCAATTTTATGTAGTGGTAGGAAAAATTTTTACTGATAAAGATCTCGATGGTATGGAATCGCGCAACGGCGTGAAGTATAGTGAACAAGCCCGTAAAGATTACAAAACGATGGGAGGTACGCCACATTTAGATGGAGCTTATACCGTATATGGCCAATGTGTAGAAGGACAAGAAGTGGTAGATGCCATTTCAAAAGTGGCATGTGAAGGTGCTAACAGACCTGCAGAAGATGTTCGTATTTTAAGTATGAAAATTAAGAAAAAGTAATTTGTTTGAATCGATTACTGCGGCAGCGATTGTAGTGAAAAGCCCGCATTCCGAGAGGCTTTACCATGATTGTTTTATTAAATTTACTCTAGCCGATTCGGAAGAGGACTTGTAACGAAAAGCGCGCTTGCCGCCCAAAAGATTTAGTTTCCGATAGGCTATTCCTGTAATCCGCACAACTTTTTCGACACCTTGTATTTTTCAGGCCAATCTGCCCAAGCCACATCAGTGGGTCCAATTACGTAAGTTACCACTTTCCAAACGCCTTTTACTTTCTTCAATAAAGCGGTGGTGCCGTCTCCATCAAAAAATCCTTCTTTGATTTCTTTGTTATAAACAGTCTTGGTAAAATCAATATCCTTACCTAGTTTATTCTTTACTTGACCATGAAAAAAGGCCATATTGTTTTCGATATTTAAATCTTCTACTACAAATTTTACTTCCTGTTGAAGTTCTTTTTCTATTGGCTTTCTAAGCGCATTGAGGATGTTTGCCCTCTCTGGATGTTTTGTGTTAGCTATGGGTTGTTGAGCAAAAACGAATGCATGCATCCAAATAAACATATTAAGCAATATATATTTTTTCATGGGGTGTTGATTTTTAGCTTTCTTCTAATCTTGGCGTACAGCCGAATTTGTCAATAAGAATATTGTCATATTCGTCTGCCTTTTTAAATAATTCTTTAAACGTATCTATCCCACTTTCTGGTGTCATATTCATATCATAGGATAAATTACTTAATAAAATATCTTGACCGCTTACGCTGAAAAACATATTCTTTAATGAATAATTTTCTTTCAATACATATTCATAAAGTTGCACAATGTTTTGTTTAGGCAATTGAGATAAATACGCATGCGTAGCTATTATCATTTGATCGGCATGATAAATAATTCGTATCGTCACACTTCCTTCCTTCACCTCCCATTGATTATTTGTGATTCTGGCTAGCTCTTTATTTTTTCCTAGTTGCTCTAAAATATCTTCGATGCTTTTAGCAATACCAATAGGTTCTTGATTGCTTTGTTGTGTAGGAATTAATTCGATTTTGGTCCCGCAATTTGGACAATACTCTCCATCAATATTTGCCGCAGTAACTAAGGTTGAACAAGATTGGCAGCGGACCACCGATTCGCCGCGCAAGGGCATATATTGTTCAAGTGCTTCTTTGATATAATCTGAAGGCAGTGCAAATCCTAAATTATCGCCGCCGCTAATAATAAACGAATTCATGCCTATCACTTCGCCTTGTTGATTTACTAAAGGGCCACCACTATTTCCAGGATTAATGGCTGCATCTACCTGAATATATTTCAAGCCATTTTGTACCCTATCTACTCGAGAAATTACTCCTTGGGTTGAACTATAATTTAATCCATACGGATGTCCCATAGCCAACACTTCATCTCCATCGTGTAATTGATGATAGTCGCCTAACTTGATTTGAGAAAATTCAATGTTTTCTGGTGGACTTAAAAACGCGATATCATATTTTGTATCGATAAAAAGAATTTTTGTGAATTGTTTCTCAAAACTTTTTCCTTTGATTGTTACATCGCCATGTTGTTTTACTACATGATGATTGGTGACAATTAAGTTATAATCTTTTAAATAAAATCCTGTGCCGGTAGACTGCTGAGTAGCAATTTGAATTAAGGCATTTTTATAATTTACAATAATTTCTCCGGGTGTCATAAGTCAAATATAATTATTTCTTTTACAAAGTCTATTATCTCCATTGGCTTGTTGTAAATTCGTAGTCTATGGTTGATATACTTCATAAAAATAGTAGTCTGAGAGAAGCTACAGCAAGAGCCATTGTAAAGGTAAGTCTGCCTGCAACCATGGAATCTATTTTACATCGCCAAGTGCCTAAAGGGGATGTGTTTGAATTTTCACGTGCAGCAGGTTTATTGGCGATAAAAAAAACGAGTGATGTCATTCCTGATTGTCATCCATTGCCTATAGAAAAAGCTATCATTGAGTATCAAACTAAAGAACTCGAAATCATGATTGAGGTTACAGTCTCTACCA
>JAGNOY010000366.1 GCA_017989935.1 Chitinophagaceae bacterium | reverse complement strand
TCAAAAACAGAAAAGAATATACTCTTCATCTTACAAAAATGCTTTATCTCTTAGAAGGAGACTCTTCTAAAGCCAAGACAAAAAGCACTGACATCATCAAATTAGAAACAGCGCTTGCCTCATCACACAAAAGCCTCGATGAACTTCGTGACCCATATGCCAATTATCATAAAATAACTTTTAATGAACTCAATACTTCTTATCCAAATTTAAATTGGAAAGCGGTTTTTGAAAATCTTCAAATCAAAGCAGATACCCTCATCGTAGGCCAACCACAATTTTTTCAAAAATTAAATTCATTAATCACGTCTACACCCATTGAAACATGGAAAGCATACTTAACTTGGCATCTGCTATCCTCACTTTCACCTTATTTGAGCACACAATTTGATGCTGAAAATTTTCATTTTTACGAAACAGTTTTAAATGGCACTAAAGAACCAAGAGTGCGCTGGAAAAGAGTACTTGATACACAAGAAGGCGCTTTAGGTGATGCCATGGGACAGTTATTTGTGAAAGAGTATTTTCCTGAAAAAACAAAAAAACGCTATACTGATCTCGTTGAACAAATTGTGATAAGCTACAGAGAACATATTCAGAAACTTGATTGGATGAGCGACAGCACAAAACAAAAAGCTATTAAAAAATTAAACGCTATTACCAGAAAAGTTGGCTATCCAAATACATGGAAAGATTATAGTTCTATGGAAATCAGCAGAGACTCCTATTGCAAAAATGTGATGGCAGCAAATCAATGGCAATTCAATTACCAATTGAATAAACTTGGCAAACCTGTTGATAGAAATGAATGGAATATGACACCTCAAACTTACAATGCCTATTACAACCCTTCAAATAATGAAATTGTATTACCTGCCGCCATTTTCACAGCCCCAGGGTACAAAGATGAAGATATAGATGATGCAGTGATTTATGGCTATGTTGGGGCTTCCACCATAGGTCATGAGTTAACTCATGGCTTCGATGATGAAGGAAGACAATTTGATGAAATGGGCAATTTGAAAAACTGGTGGAGTAAAGAAGACGAACTTAAATTTAAAGCCAAAGCAGCTATGCTTGTCGAACAATTTAATCAATACACTGTATTACAAAATTTACATCCAAATGGAAAAGCAACATTAGGAGAAAACATTGCAGATCTCGGAGGTATTGTAATTGCTTTAGATGCCTTCAAAAAAACTAAACAATATAAAGAAGGCAAACTCATTGCAGGGCTTACCCCCATTCAACGATATTTCATGGGCTATGCTTATGGCTGGATGCAAACTCGAACACCAGAAAAAGTAGCTGCTCGATTATTAACTGATGTGCATGCACCGATATTTTTACGTGTCAATGGCCCAATGAGCAATTGCGATGAATGGTATAAAGCCTTCAATGTAGGCCCAACAAATAGCATGTATAGAGATAGTTTACAAAGAGTAAGAATTTGGTAAAACATTTTAAGAGACAATGAGAATAATTTTTCTAGGCACTCCAGACTTTGCAGTCGCTTCTTTAAACGCCTTAATTGTGCATAAATTTGATGTAGTTGCCGTAGTTACTGCTCCGGACAAACCTGCAGGAAGAGGTATGAAACTACAGCAATCCGCCATAAAAAAATATGCCCTTGAACACAACATTCCTGTACTTCAACCAGAGAAACTGAAAGACCCAAATTTTCTCGGTGAGTTAAAAAGCTTTCAAGCAGACTTGCAAGTGGTGGTAGCTTTTAGAATGCTCCCAGAAGTTGTTTGGAATATGCCTCGTTTAGGCACTATCAATGTGCATGCTTCCTTATTGCCGAATTATAGAGGAGCAGCCCCTATCAATTGGGCTATTATTCGTGGTGAGAAAGTGACGGGTGTGACTACTTTCAAATTGCTTCATCAAATTGATACAGGACATATTCTTTTACAACAAGCCATCGATATTAGTGAAACTGATACTGCCGGTACATTACATGATAAACTCATGTTAGCTGGAGCAACATTATTAATTCAAACCATTGAGAAATTAGAAGCTGGTGAACTCAAAGAAATTCCTCAAAATTTGACGGATGAAAACATACAACATGCACCTAAAATTTTTACTGAAACTTGTCAGATAAATTGGAAGAAACCCGCCAAAGAAATTCAACAACTTATTCGTGGACTCTCGCCCTACCCTGCTGCTTTTACCTTTTTACTGAATAAGAAAATGAAAATATTTTCTGCTGAAATTATAGAACCAACCGAAAATAAAAGTACAGGCGAATATGCCACGGACAACAAAACATATCTTCACATGTATACCATAGATGGTGCCATCAGTATATTAGAATTGCAGCCTGAAGGAAAAACAAGAATGACTGTTCAAGATTATTTAAGGGGAAATAAATTACCTTGAATGTAAGAGAACAATTGAAGGACAAGAAAAATTTTTGGCGTGATGATTTCAGAGAAATAGTTCTTTGTTCAATCGGCGAAACAAAATAATGTAATCTCTGACTTTAGGAAGAGTCTCAAACGCCTCATGAGGTAAGAACTATTTTCACAAGTCGTGATTCGTTATAGATGCTTCGATTCCTCAGCAATTGACGATGTTAGTTATCAAATGGTGTTTTTTTGAAAATGATACTAGGCTCAATCGGTAAAACAAAATATAATAATCTCTGACGTTAGGAAGAGTCTCAAACGCCTCATGGGTAAGAACTGTTTTCTCAAGTCATGATTCGTTATAGATGCTTCGATTCCTCAGCAATTGACGATGATAGTTATCAAATGGTGTTTTTTTGGAAATGCTACTATGCTCAATCGGTAAAACAAATCACTCTAATCTCTGACGAAAGGAAGAGTCTCAAACGCCTCATGCGGTAAGAACTATTTTCACAAGTCATGATTCGTTATAGG
>JAGNOY010000364.1 GCA_017989935.1 Chitinophagaceae bacterium | reverse complement strand
ACGTAACCAGTTTACGTACTTAGGTAAGTTTACGGATAAACATTGAATTTTTCATTCTTAAAAAATCACCAAGTGAACTCTATCAAACAAACGAGTATAAAAATATTGTGGAATCTGAATTGGAATATCAAATTGGTAAAGATGAAATGTGGGGTCGACATTGGCGATTTTGGCAACAACTTGATTCTATTAATTTAGCAAGTTCATGGCAAAATATAAATTGTCAAGTCCTTGTATTACATGGACAATCTGATTATATCCAATGTTCAGCACTAGAGCCTTATCTGATTACTGAAACAATCAATAAAGTTCATCCTCATCATGCCAAAACTATTATTATAGATAGTATGGATCATCTAATGATGAATAGTAAAAATTTTGAAGAAGCTGTTTCAAATTTTAATTCAAGAGCTTATAACAAAGGCAATTTTAATATGCGTATAGTTCATGAAACATTAGCATGGTTGAATGAAGTGAATCAAGAATAATTGTTTGAGTTTGTGCAATTAGAATTTATAAACTCAATTGTGCATTTAAATATTCTCTATTTAAACGTGCGATATTTGAAATAGAAATTTCTTTTGGACATTCAGCTTCACAAGCACCTGTATTTGTGCAGGCGCCAAAACCTTCTTTATCCATTTGAGCAACCATATTCAAAACACGAGTGGTTCTTTCGGGTTGTCCTTGTGGTAATAAAGCGTATTGTGAAACCTTAGCAGAAGTGAATAACATGGCACTTGAATTTTTACAAGCAGCTACACAAGCTCCACATCCGATACACATTGCGGCATCGAATGAAGCATCTGCATTTGATTTGTCAATTGGTAATGCATTTCCGTCTTGCGCATTACCTGTATTGACACTTACATAGCCTCCAGCTTGTTGAATACGATCGAAAGCGCTTCTATCTACAGTTAAATCTTTTAATACGGGAAATGCTTGCGCTCTCCAAGGCTCTACTGTTATGGTTTCGCCATCACTAAAAGCACGCATATGCAATTGACAAGTTGTTGTGCCTTTCCACGGACCATGTGCTCGACCATTAATATGCATGCTACACATACCACAAATACCTTCACGGCAATCATGATCGAAGGCAATTGGTTCTTTGCCTTCATTTATTAAACGTTCATTCAATACGTCAAACATTTCAAGAAAAGACATTTCAGTTGAAATATCCGATACATCGTAATTTACAAATGCACCGCTGGTGTTTGAATTTGGCTGACGCCATACTTTCAGTTTGAGATTGATTGTTTTATGTTCCATAATATTTTTGTTTGCCTTAATAAATTACTTATAATTTCTTTGACTAGGATGGATCACATCATAAATCAAATCTTCTTTATTTAAATTCCATTCGTTATTTCCTTTGTTCTCCCAACACGCTACATACATAAATTTATCATCTTGACGCATGGCTTCACCTTCTTCAGTTTGGAATTCTTCACGGAAATGACCACCACAACTCTCTTCACGATTTAATGCATCTATACACATCAATTCGCCTAATTCAAGAAAATCGGCTACTCTTCCTGCTTTGTCTAATTCAGGATTTAATTCATTTGCTGTTCCTGGTACTCGAACATCTTTCCAAAATGATTCGCGTAGTGCTCGAATTTCTGATATGGCTTGTTTTAATCCTTTTTCATTTCTTGCCATTCCACATTTATCCCACATGATTTTACCAAGTTGTTTATGATAATAATCAACACTATGTGTTCCTTTAATATTGATAAAGTGATTAATTCTATCTTTTACTTCTTTTTCAGCCTCAACAAAAGCAGCTTGATTGGTGTCAATTTTTGGCGTTCTGATTTCATCGGCCAAGTAATTACCAATTGTATAAGGAATTACAAAATACCCATCTGCTAAACCTTGCATCAAGGCACTCGCTCCTAATCGGTTTGCACCATGATCGCTAAAATTTGCTTCACCTAAAGCATATAAACCTGGAACAGATGTCATCAATTCATAATCGACCCATAAACCACCCATGGTATAATGTACCGCTGGGTAAATTCGCATTGGCATCTCATAAGGATTTTCACCAGTAATTTTTTCATACATGTCAAACAAGTTGCCATATTTTTCTTTCACAACTTGCTTCCCTAATTTAATGGCGGTTGCTTCGTCTGGATTATTGATCCCTTGTTTATTACATTCAACTTTACCATATCGTAAAAACGAAGCAGCAAAATCAAGGTAAACAGCCATCTTACTATTACCAACACCATATCCTGCATCACATCTTTCTTTTGCTGCACGAGAAGCTACATCACGAGGTACTAAATTTCCAAATGCTGGATATCTTCTTTCTAAATAATAATCTCTTTCTTCTTCAGGAATATCAACGGCTTTACGTGTATCACCTTGTTTTTTAGGCACCCAAATTCGACCATCATTTCTTAACGATTCAGACATTAAAGTTAACTTACTTTGATGGTCACCACTTACAGGAATGCAGGTTGGATGTATTTGAGTAAAACAAGGATTGCCGAAATAAGCGCCTTTTTTATGTGCTTTCCAAGCTGCTGTAACATTACTTCCCATTGCGTTTGTACTTAAATAAAACACATTTCCATAACCACCAGTGCAAAGTAAAACAGCATGAGCACCATGACGTTCAATTTCGCCAGTTACTAAATTTCGTGCAATGATGCCCCTTGCCTTTCCATCAATTACAACTACATCGAGCATTTCATGTCGATTATGTTCTTTTACTTGACCTAAAGCAACTTGACGCATTTGGGCTGAGTAAGCGCCTAATAATAATTGTTGACCTGTTTGACCGGCAGCATAAAAAGTTCGTTGCACTTGCGTTCCACCAAAACTTCTATTACTTAGTAAACCGCCATACTCACGAGCAAAGGGTACACCTTGAGCTACACATTGATC
>JAGNOY010000363.1 GCA_017989935.1 Chitinophagaceae bacterium | reverse complement strand
CAAAACAATGAAAAAAATTACACTATTAACTGTTCTACTGGCTTCCTTTGTGGGATTCGCACAGTCGAATAAGCAGGCCATTCAAACCTATTTAGAAACCAATCGCGCACAATTCGGATTGACCACTGAAGATATTGCTGACTGGGTTATTCAAAGCGAAGTTCCGGGAAGCGGAACAGGTATTACAAGTACTCATATTACCCAAAGGTATCATGGTATTGAAATCTTTAATGCCCAATCTAATGCTTGGATAAAAAACAACAATGTTTTAAAAATTGAGAATAACTTCCAAAAAAATATTGGATCGAAAGTAAATGCTACTTCATCGAGTATGAATGTTATTCAAGGAATTAAAACAGCTTGTGCCAAACTAGGGATAGCGCCGATTCCAAATTATACAATTGCTGAAACTAAGAGCAGTAATTCTTTTATGTTGGCTGACAATGTCAATGAAGATTTAATCACCGCAAAATTAGTATATCAAGTTGTGTCAGATAAATTGAAATTAGCTTGGTACTATCAATTTTATTCTCCTAAAGGTGATCACTTATGGGATGTTAGAGTAGATGCTTTAAATGGAAATATTTTAGAGAAAAATGATTTAATGATTTCATGTTCATTTGATACTTCGCACAAAACTCAAAAAGTATCTAACGCAGGATTTGACTTTAATAAAATCTTATTCAAAGATACTTTCTCAGCCCCAATCCAAGTGAATGCTGGTTCATATAGAGTAATTCCATACAACTATGTGAGTCCAAACCATAGCCCTTTTCAATTGATAACTAGTCCGGAAAATGCTTTAGCTTCACCTAATGGATGGCATGATTCAAACGCCGCAATTGGAGGAACAAATGCTGCACTTAAATTTACTTACTCAAGAGGAAACAATGTTTTAGCCCAAGACGATATCAACGGCGACAATGGCACAGGTGTTAGAGCAGAAGGCGGTGCCTTATTAAACTTTGATTTTCCTCCAGGAGAAGAATCTGATTTACCAGCAACTTATTTGTCATCTTCTATCACAAATTTGTTTTACATGAACAACATCATGCACGATGTTTGGTATCAATATGGGTTTAACGAGGTTAGTGGTAATTTCCAACAAAGTAATTTAGGACGTGGTGGAATCACTTCAACTACAGGTGACTACGTATTCGCTGATGCTCAAGACGGAATTGCGAATGCTGAAACATTACCTCCATTTACTGCAACAAATCTTCAAAATAGAGATAATGCTAATTTCTCTACTCCAAATGATGGCGCAAGACCAAGAATGCAAATGTATATGTGGAATGATGGCGCACCTTTAATTAACTATTTGAATGTGAATTCTCCTTCAACAATTGCTGGACCTCGTCCGTCAAGAGATAATTCTTTTGAAGGTACCGATCACGTGACTGTTCCGGTTGCACCAGCAGCCATTACATCAGATTTAGCATTATACACCAATGACCCTGTTAATGTAGGTCAAAATCCTAATAGTGCTTGTGCAGTTGCAACAAACCCTTTTGATGTGAGCGGAAAAATTACGCTTATTAGAAGAGGAGGTTGTTTTTTTAGTCAAAAAGTTAAAAATGCTCAAGATGCAGGAGCAATTGCTGTAATCATTATGGACAGTATTCCGCAGAGTCCTACCTATATAGGAACAATAGGAATGACTTCTACAGGTATTCTTGGAATTACAATTCCTGCTATTTCAATAACTAAAGATGCTGGTGAAATTCTAATCGCTGAGATGGCAAATGGTCCTGTAAATGTTACCATACAAGATCCTGGAAATTCTTATCTGAATGCAGATGGAAGTTATGATAATGGTGTAGTTTCTCATGAATATGGTCATGGAATATCTAATAAATTAATTGGAGGTCCAGCCAATTCTAGTTGTATGACCAATTTGGAGCAAATGGGAGAAGGTTGGTCAGATTGGTTTAGTTTGATGATGCAAATTAAAGCTGGTGACGCTGGAACTGACCAAAAGTTTATCGGAACCTATTGTCAGAATGAGCCTAATGAAGGTCCTGGATTACGACAGTTTCCATATACCACTGATATGACATTGAATCCAAGAACACTTAATAGTTCAAATAATCCTGATAATACAAATTCAGGATACCGTTATACGATTGGTGAGACATGGGCTACTATTATGTGGGATGTAACTTGGGCTTATATTGATCGCTATGGATTTGATCCTAATATTTATACTGGAACGGGTGGAAATAATAAAGTAATGCAATTAGCTATTGATGCTTTAAAATTAGAGGCTTGTAATACGGATTCTTTCATTAATGCACGAGATAAAATATTTGCAGCAGATCAAGCGTCAACAGGCGGTGCGAATTACAACATGCTTGCAGAGGTTTTCAGAAGAAGAGGTATGGGATTAAATGCTTCATCAGGAGATGTTAATAACTCTAATGACCAAGTAGAAGATTTTACAAGTTTTCCACTAGCAACTACACAGTTCAATTATGAGGGAAGTGTTAGAATTTATCCAAACCCATCGAATGGATTGTTAAGCATTCGAGTAAATCAGTATGTTGGAAAAATCAATATTCAATTGATAGATATCAATGGAAGAACAATAATTAACCAAACAGATGATAAATTTAATAATGAAAAATCAATTAATATCAGTGCTTTGCAAAATGGCGTTTACATCATGAAAGTTACAGGTGCTAATTTGAATTATACAGAGAAAATCATCAAGAATTAATTTCAAATGATTTAAACTATACTAAAAAATCCAAACCGAAAGGTTTGGATTTTTTATGTATTTTTCAAAACCGATATCAAACTTTCTACATCAATCCCGCAAATTTTCTGCAATTCCGCAATGGATCCATGTTCAACAAATTGATCAGGGATACCCAAAGTTTTGATAGGAGTTGTATAGCAATGT
>JAGNOY010000362.1 GCA_017989935.1 Chitinophagaceae bacterium | reverse complement strand
GATGATGGTCCACCGCCAACTCACAAAAGATACTGTATTAATTCTGTGATAATTGATTTCGAAAAAAAATAATCTTCAAATAAATCTCAATGAAATATCAACTAAATTTGTTGACACTACTTTCAATGCTCACATTTGCTTGGAGTTGTGGTGCTAGTGAAGGCAATTTACAAAACAACAAGACCTTAAAAGAAATGGAAAATAAAACCACAGAAAATCCGGCAATCACCGACACCGCCACAATTGGTGGAGGATGCTTTTGGTGTACTGAAGCGCAGATGCAGCAGTTGAATGGTGTAACCCATGTTAAATCAGGCTATGCAGGAGGTGCAACTAAAAATCCTACCTATAAAGAAGTATGCAGCGGCCTTACTGGACACGCAGAAGTTATTCAGGTAGTTTTTAATCCTTCTATCATTAGCTATGATGAAATTCTTGCAGCTTTTTGGCAAGCCCACGACCCAACTCAACTGAATAGACAAGGAAATGATGAAGGTACACAATACAGATCCGTGATTTTTTACCACAACGAAACTCAAAAGAAACTGGCAGAGGACTATAAGGAAAAATTGAATGACGAAAAAGCTTATGACAAACCAGTTGTGACTGAAATTTCGGCACTGGATGTTTTTTATCCAGGTGAAGATTATCACCAAAACTATTATAATGAAAACAAAACCCAAGGATATTGTATGTTTGTGATACAACCTAAACTTGATAAATTTAAAAAGGTATTTAAAGACAAACTCAAAAAGAATTAATGAAGCAATTTAAATTCATCCTGTTGTTTTGCTTGGGCTCATCTGCATTATTCGCTCAAGAAAATAAAAAATCACCTTACATCAAACGTACTTCAACTGAAGGGTCAACAACGCTTGCTTCAGAAGGCAAAATAACATCATTATCCCTAGGCATATTACAGTATTGGGGATTGGGACATAACAAACGAAACGCTAAAATTGGCTTAGGGGCTCGTTTAACTTCCTCGATTGGAAACAAAAATCTTCTTTACCAAACTGCCCCAGCAATTCTTACAAGTGGTAAAACAGGACCTGGTGTTTTCTTCTCTCCACAAATTCCAGCAAACATAGATACCTTAAGTGTGAAATCAACTCAAGTAAATGCGTTGAACCTGTATCTTGCACTTCGCTATGATTTTGCAAAAAAATGGGGTGTAGAATTTAATATTGATATGATTGGAATTTCTTTTGGAGGAAATAAAGACGTAACCTTAACATACGGCGAAAAAAGTAATGCAACCAGAAACACATCTGCTAAACCCACTTTACTCAATGCACTTTTAGTGAGTGATAATGATCTTGGTTCTTTAAATTCTGAGTTTATGATCTCTTATCAATACAATAAAAAATTAAAATTGAAAGCTGGAGCTGTATTTCTATTTAATGAATATACGATCGAAAAACCTGTATTATACACCAACTCACTTGGCACTGTAGTTTCAACAGATCGCTATAGAGCAAAAAGTTTGCAAGCAGGAATTGGCTTAAATTATCATTTAAAATAATGCAACCTATGAAAACTTGGATCAATCTATTAGCACTTACTTTATTATTTCAACTTAACACCCAAGCACAATTCAACACTGTAAAGTCTTGTTCAGTTAGTTTTAAAATTAAAAATGCCGGTATTAATGTGGATGGAAAATTCACTGCTGTGATAGCCAAAATTAACATTGATGAAAAAGACTTCTCAAAATCCACTTTCCAAGGCACAGCTAAAAGTACTTCTGTAGAAACTGGTATCAAATTAAGAAATGATCATCTTAAAGATAAAGAAGAGTTTTTTAATGCGGCTAAATTCCCAGACATCGTCATGAAGTCAACCAAAATTACTCAAACCTCTTTACCTGGAACTTATAAAGTAGATTGGCTTATTTCCATCAAAGGAGTTTCGAAAACTTTGAGTTCAGAAGTGATAATAAAAAAGCAAGCAGGCACAATACTAGCTTATTCGACCTTGAAAGTAAATCGAAGAGATCTAGGTATCGGAGGCAAAAGCATTACAATGAGCGATACAGTTACTATAACCTTAAATGCTTTGATCACGCCTTAATATGCCTCACCAACTTCAAACATCAGCCATATTTAATTTACGGCAACTAGAATCGATTATTCTAGATATAACTGCTGATCAATACACCAAACCTTTGGATATTTTATCAGGAAGTTCTATAGGTATGCATATAAGGCATATTCTTGAATTTTATCAATGCCTTTTAAGTCAGTACCCCAGCAAAGAAATTAATTATGATGCAAGAGTCAGAAATATAAACATTGAAACCAAACTTACGTCTTGCATGCAATCTCTTCATGAATTAATCAATCACATTGAAAACATTCAGCATAATGAAGACATCTTTGTATTCACCCATCAAAGCCTAGAAGGCCAAGGACATTTTATTCCAAGTAATCTATTCAGAGAGCTTAATTATGTAATCGAGCATGCCATTCATCATATGGCCATTTTAAAAATTGCCTTCTCACATTATTTTCCTGTCATCAACTTGCCTCCTCATTTTGGCGTTGCATATTCCACTATCAAACATCAACAACTTGTGCACAGTAAGCTATCTGCCTCTTAACGAGGATTCGTTCATTTTAACACATAACAGAGACGAACATTTTTCTCGTCCCATTGCAACACCTCCGACCAAACATGAAGGTAGCCAAGGTTCAATCTTTTATCCAACCGATCCTCAAGGACAAGGTACATGGATTGCTGGTAACCACAAGTATACCATTTGTTTATTAAATGGAGGATTTGACAAACATGAAAGACTTGCAAGCTATAGACATAGTCGTGGATTAGTGGTACTAGATTTTTTACTTAAAAATCAAACAAGGATTTTGGTAGGGCTTATAATTTTTCTAATTTTTAAACATTTA
>JAGNOY010000361.1 GCA_017989935.1 Chitinophagaceae bacterium | reverse complement strand
TTTGTCAAAAAATTGTTGATTCCCTTTCACCTGGTACTTCCCATTTATTAGAAATTGGCCCTGGTGCAGGCGCATTAAGTAAATACCTGATTCAACAAACACGCGAAAAATATATTTGTGTCGAAATAGATGCTGAAAAAGTACAGTACCTCGAAAAAAAGTATCCTGCACTTCAAGGAAAAATTCTTCATGAAGATTTTCTGCACATGGAAATCCCATTCGAAAACCAATTTTCTATCATTGGTAATTTCCCTTATAATATCTCTACCCAAATTGTATTTAAAATTTTAGAGTGGAAAAATCAAGTAGATGAAATGATTGGCATGTTTCAAAAAGAAGTGGCTCAACGAATCGCTAGCCCACATGGAAATAAACATTATGGTATATTAAGTGTTTTAACTCAGGTGTATTATGATGTAGACTATCTCTTCGACATTCCTGCCAACTGTTTTACACCGCCTCCTAAAATAGTTTCAGGCTTATTGCGTTTTAAGAAAAATAATAACCCCTATGAGGTTGAAGATTATGTACAGTTCAAGAAATTTGTAAAAGCTGCTTTCTCACAACGTAGAAAAACTTTACGCAATAGCCTCAAATCGAGCTTTGCACCAGAAAAACTTCAAGCTGATTTATTTAATCGTAGAGCCGAACAATTATCAGTTCAAGAATTTGTTGAACTTTTTAAATCGCTACAAACTCCCTCCCTAAAATAGGAGTACGTTGTATTCAAATACCTTATTCAATTTCTCTATACATTCACTGATGCTTTCGTGTAACTTTGCCTAAAATTAATTTTGTATGACCCGTATAATACTTCTTCTTATGTTTTCATTCTTTTTCGCGCCAAAGGCCTTAGATGCTCAAATCAAATCTATCTACGATTTTAAAGTCGATGCACTTGAAGGGGGTAGCATTGATTTAGCTGCTTACAAAGGAAAGAAAATTTTAATCGTCAACACTGCTTCTAAATGTGGCTACACCCCTCAATACGAAGGGTTAGAAAAACTCTATGAGAAATACAAAAACAATTTGGTAGTCATCGGATTTCCTGCAAACAATTTTATGTTTCAAGAGCCTGGTGAAAATGCTGAGATTAAAACCTTTTGTCAAAAAAACTATGGTGTAACTTTTCCTATGGCTGCGAAAATTTCTGTGAAAGGAAAAAAAATGCATCCCCTTTATGTTTGGCTAACACAAAAAAAATACAATCAATTTAGTGATAACTCTGTAAAATGGAATTTTCAAAAATACCTTATAGACGAAAAAGGAAATTTAGTGGGTGTTTTTGCACCTGGTGTTGATCCTATGAGTGAAGAAATAATAAAAGCCATCAATAAATAATTTCTTCTACTTAATTTCGTGGCCAAATGACAGTTGTCTAGCAGATTACTGTACAAAAACACTCCGTTATGCAATTACAAGATCTATATCATAAAGCCAGTCAATTTGAATTTCTTAGTGTAGAAGAAGGATTGTTTTTGTTTGAACATGCACCACTTGCAGAATTGATGCATGTTGCCAATGAGCTGAGAAAAATACAAGTACCTCACGGAAAAGTTACTTGGCAAATAGACAGAAATGTAAACACAACCAATGTATGTATTGCCAACTGTAAGTTTTGTAATTTCTACCGCGTGCCCGGTCATCCCGAATCTTATATTACGGATATAGATACCTATAAGAAAAAAATTGAAGAAACTATTCGTTGGGGTGGAGATCAATTGCTTTTACAAGGTGGTCATCATCCTGCACTAGGTTTATCTTTTTATGTAGATTTATTTAAACAACTCAAAGCCTTTTATCCAAGTATTAAATTACATACCCTCGGGCCTCCAGAAGTAGCACATATCACTAAATTAGAAAAAAGCACCCATATTGCGGTTCTGCAAGCCTTAAAAGATGCAGGTATGGATAGCTTGCCGGGCGCAGGCGCAGAAATATTGAATGACAGGGTCCGTCGCCTGATTTCGAAAGGTAAATGTGGTGCTCAAGAATGGTTAGATGTGATGAGGGCAGCCCATCAACTCAATATTACCTCATCAGCAACTATGATGTTTGGTCATGTAGAAACCTTAAGGGAGCGCTTTGAACATTTGGTAGATATCCGTCAGGTACAAAGTGAAAAACCCGAGTCAGCTAATGGGTTCTTAGCCTTTATTCCATGGACCTTTCAGGATGTTGATACCTTGCTAGTAAAAATTCGACGTGCCAAAAATGATACCACTTCTGAAGAATATATTCGTATGATTGCCTTATCGAGAATTATGTTGCCGAATATCAAAAACATACAAGCTTCTTGGCTCACGGTTGGCAAAGAAGTAGCACAGACTTGTTTATACGCAGGTGCAAATGATTTTGGCAGTATCATGCTAGAAGAAAATGTAGTCAGTGCTGCTGGTGCTCCTCATCGATTTACTTATAAAAGTATACAAGAAGCCATTGCAGAAGCTGGCTTCGAACCTCAACTTCGTACCCAACAATATGAGTTTAGAGAACTTCCATCAAGCATTGAAGAACAGGTAATTGATTATTAAAATTTGCTTTGCACTTAATACATCAAAATCATGATGTGAATATTTTAAGCCTGCTTGTCATTCAATAAAACTCTTATGTTACTTTAGGTTTTTCTTAATGATTATCCGTTAAGCTACCTTACAAAACTAATAAACTCAGTTGTCATCTATCTCATACCAATATATTACAAAAAATCTCCTTAGAAAAGACGGCCTAAGATTCGAGGCAGCTAAAAATATTGAAATCGAAGCCGAACTTTTATCCATTGTTTGAGCACAAACGAATGTTGCTATATGGAGAAAATCATTAAGTGCGAGTTTGGATAAAAGTGGCGTAGATGAAATTATTTTTATGCCAAGAATCTTCAGCCTAGACTTTTTGCTCAACTTTTGC
>JAGNOY010000360.1 GCA_017989935.1 Chitinophagaceae bacterium | reverse complement strand
TGAAATTTGAAATAGTCTAAATTTATTGCCCAAACTTGTTCAAACGAGACTTATTTGATAACAACATTCTTCTTTGCTTAAACAGCATAGATAACTTGTCTTCGATTTCAATATTTTTAGCTGCCTCGAATCTTAGGCCTTCTCTTCCATGAAATTTTTATGTTCAGCTATGATTTGCAATATGAAAGTATTAGATTGATAACATCTGTGTTCATTAGCTTAGTAAGGTGGTTTAGAGGATAGTGTGTATTTTTTGAGAAACTTGTTTTGAATAGATTTATTATCGACGAGATATAGTTACACGAACACCACATTACATAAGGCTTAACCAAGTCTTCAATAGAATTTCCTAGCGTTAGCGATAGTAGTGGAAAGCCCATCTCGTTCTTCAAAACGAGATGGCTTGCAACGAATAGCGCGCTCGAACGCCCAAAAAAAATCACCTCAGAGGGTGATTATTAATTTTTAGTGAGCCATCGACTTTGCTAATTTATCTGCGTCGTTTTCTAAAATATGTAAAAGATCATCTTCGATGCTTTGTTGAACAGTTTCGATGATACGACCTACTTCGCGATATTGATGCATGATGATGATGGTAGGCACACGTTGGATATTATACAATTTTGATTCGATGTTTAAGGCTTCTTTGTCGCGATTAACGCCATACATTTCTATAGCATTAAAGTCGAAAGCGCTTTCATTCAATACACGATACAATTTGGGTAAAAGATCACGAGTGTCTTCACACCAAGTGCCACCAAAAATTACCAATCTGTAATTTTCCCAAAATGGTTTTAATTGTTTAATAGCTTGGGCATTGGGTTTGTAGGATTTGGCACCTTGATCTAACCACTTACAGGTTGTTTCATCTTTCAGGTCATCAAAAGTAAATTTTCCTCGTAAAAGTACTTTGCCGCTTTTGCGATCTAATTCGCGAACAAAATCTTGTGCTTGCATGATTAAAGTGGACATTAATAAACAGCCGATTAGGAATAGTTTTTTCATGGTGCAAATATTGCTTAAATTATTGAATACTCTTTTTCAAATCTACTAAAAACTCTTTGATGGTTTGTAAATTTTCGAGTAAAGTTTTATCGTCTTTGGCTTTTTTCTTATTATTTTTTAGATATGTTCTTGCTCCTTCTATTGTCATTCGTTTTTCTTTAATGAGATGAAAAAGCATTTTTAATTTTTCAATATCAGCTTTATTGTAGAAACGATCGCCTTTTTTATTTTTTTTGAGGTTGGTGAATTGATTTGGAAATTCTTTTTCCCAAAAGCGAAGCAAGGAGGCATTTACAGTAAACATGTCTGCTACTTCAGTGATCGTGTAATAGACCTTGGTGAGTTTTCCGGTATCTACTACAATTTCACGCTCATCTTGTTGAAGCGCTTGCATTTGTTCGAATAAGGAAAGTTGTTGCATCACGGGTTAAAGGTAATCACAAAATAACAAAATGGCAATCTGTGATTAATCAAATGATTGATTTCCAGCTTGTGCGATCTTTACCATTCGTTCAAAGTCTTCGGCTTTTAAGTCGTTGTAGAAGAAATGTATAGGGTCTATTTTTTCGCCTCGACGTTCAACTTCGTAGTGACAATGTGGTCCGGTACTTTTGCCGGTGCTTCCTACCCAACCAATTAATTCGCCTCGTTTAACTGATTGACCTTGTTGTGCTTTTAATTTGATCATATGACAATAATGAGATCGATAGCCAAACCCGTGTTTGATCCAGATATTATTTCCATATCCAGACGGGTTGTATTCTGCGGATTCTATTACGCCGTCTCCTGTGGCATAAATTGGAGTGCCAGCGGGGGCTGTAAAATCAAGTCCTGCATGAAATTTTCCTATTTTGTATATGGGATCTATGCGATAACCAAATCCTGAGGCAATTCGATTTAAATCTTTGTTTGACACAGGCTGTATTGAGGGGATGCTGGCTAACATCGCTTGTTTAGCAGCAATATACTTTTCGAGTGTATCATAAGATTCTGCCTGAGATTTCATCTTATTCAACATAGCCTGCATGTTTTGTTCGATATTGTTTACCAATTCTTCATTAGACAAGGGTGAAAGTCGCTTGGCTAGTTTGTTTTCGTCTATGTTTATTTTGCCTGATCGAATACTATCAGGTAGAGGTGCCGCTTCGAAAATTTCTCGGTAAACCTTATTATCTCTTTCTTCAAGTTCGCTGATTTTTTGATTGTATTGACTCATCTCCTTTTTAAGCACATCATATTTTTCTTGCAAAAAGCTTAGTTGTACATTCATTCTCTTTTCGTTCGGAGATTGAAGATATTTAAAAGCTAAAGACACAATTATGACGGCGAAAACTAAGGTTGCAGAAATAAAGCCAAAGACACGCAAAAGTTTTTTCCAAAAGGGCACTTTTAAGGGTTCAAAACGCTGAGTTTTGGTGCTGTAGAAGTATTTTACTTTTTTCAAGGTGAACGAATTCTATGGTCAAAGATAAATCTTACTCAATCCAATCCAAGTAATTATCTTGATGAATAATTTCAAATTGAGCATCAGGATAGGCTTTGGCAAATGCGATGGGTATTTTGTTTTTGTGTAATTTCCATTTGCATTCAAAAGCTTGTAAGTGATTATTTTCTATTTCTATCAAATCGATTTCTTGTTGATCGTAGGTGCGCCAAAAATAGGATTCTACATGTTTTTCTTTATAGCCATTGCCTTTAATTCGTTCACTCAAAAAATAATTTTCCCAAAGCATACCCACATCTTGTCGTAAGGCTAAAGCTTGCACATTGCCTATGAGATAGTTGCGAATGCCATTGTCGTAAAAATACCAACGATTACTTTTGGCGATTTCTTTTCTTAGATTTTTGCTGTAGTCTTTTCGTTGATAGATAATAAAAACTTTGCTTAATAAATCGAGGTATC
>JAGNOY010000359.1 GCA_017989935.1 Chitinophagaceae bacterium | reverse complement strand
CTTTGAGTGCGGGCGGAAGGAAGGTTAAAGCATATGCTTCTGATGCCAGTGATTACAATGAAGCAGAGGCCTTGGTTCAGCAGTTTTTGACCGATTTTGGCAAGCTCGATATATTGATTAACAATGCTGGAATCACGAAAGATACGCTGATGCTGCGCATGAGTGAGGCGCAATGGGACGATGTAATTCACGTCAATCTCAAGTCGGTTTTCAACCTTACCAAACACGCGATCAAACCCATGATTCGAGCTCAAAACGGAGTTATCTTGAATATGAGTTCGGTTGTAGGCGTATTTGGCAATGCTGGTCAAGCCAATTATGCTGCGAGTAAAGCGGGGATTATTGGTTTTACAAAGTCTATCGCCAAAGAGCTTGGTTCTCGGAATGTACGTTGCAATGCCATCGCTCCTGGATTCATCGAGACGGATATGACGCATCAGTTGGATGAAAAGACCAAGGAGGGATTCCTTGCCAATATCCCTTTGAAACGCTTGGCAAAGGCCGATGAAGTAGCAGATTTGTGTATATTTCTATCGAGTGATCGCGCCTCCTATATTACTGGGCAGACGATTAGCATTTGCGGTGGATTGAATATGTGACGAGCGCTATTTCACCCTTCAAACCGAAACAAGAATGATATCGACCTAAACTTAATCCCTTCTTCATCAAAGTTCATAAAACAAAAAAGGCTGCCAAAATTGACAGCCTTTTTCTTATTATAAAAGTTTTATAATTTTATTTTTTCCATTTAATGGCGTTAACCCTTCTAGCTACTTTTTCACCTAGAGCGATACCTTTTTCGCAGTCCATTCTAAAGTGAACACCTAGTGGAATACGAGATGTTGCATCTTCAACTTTCATGATATCTGGTGTAATGAAGCGAGGAGTACCGTTGAATTCAGTTCGACCTTCATGGCATCTATCAAATATTTCAAAGTTATTGCCAAAAATATTTTCAAGGATGTCTGCTCCTGCACCCGCAAATGTTGAGTGCCCAGAAGGGAATGCTGGAAAATTAGGAGTGATACCATTCTGTCCATTATAAGGGTTTGTCAAGTGTGGTTCCCAAGTTGGATCTATATAGGCCTTGATATATTGTTCTGGTCTTAAAATATTGTAATAGAACTTAGAATGCCAGCAAGCAACACCCGCGTCATTCAATGCCATTCCTAATTTTGCACACGTATAAATCGCTTCTTCAAGGCTTGAATTTTGTTTTTCGATGAATTGTAGAGCAACAGCAATCAATCTTGGAGGTGGTGAAAAAGTTAAATTCACTAAATCATCAGACCAAAACTCAGCAATCCATTGATCCTCATAAGATAATTTAGGCGTATTTGCTGCATAAACTTCCATAGCTTGCGCATAAAGTTGAGATCTTTGGTCTGTACTCCAAGCCAAAGGTGGTGGACAAAGTTTGTCGCTTTCACTGATTGCAAATGTTCTAACTCTTCCTCCAAAAGGGAACATTGGATACTGTCCGTTATCATTTGTTTTCACCCACTTGTCGATACCTGTAGGCATTACGTGACTTGGGTCGAAAGGAGAATTCTGAGCTTTTACACCAAATGCATCAGTTTCAGACCAGGCCCAAACCGCAGCAGCCACATCTTGCCCCCATTTCACTGATCGATTATAAACTTCATCATCATTAACCTCGGCTTTATTTAATTCACTTTGATTAGCTGCGAATTCAGAAATATACTGAGAAAATGGCATTTTTAAAGCAGTCAGACCTTCAGGAGTTTGCTTATTGTCAGTCAAAAACTTAAGGTACAAATCCTTGTAACAAGCATTCAGGGCAGATGGCCAGTGAATCGACTTGCCAGCCTCAGCGGTAGGTAAATTTAATCCAAAATATTTGCCTTTGAAGCTATTATATGTTGGCATACCTGGGATACAAACCTCATAAGCTGCTAACCCAATATAAGCCAAAGCCCTTGGTGCTGGTAATGGTCTCATACCATCAGCAAATCTTTCTATTTCTAAAAATTTTTGGTGCCACTTTAAAGTCGTTGCAGCGCTAAATTCCTTTACCTCCAAAAAATTTTCTGGGGTTGTTTTCTTCTTACATGAACTTCCCCCTAGGATAACTACAAACGCAAGGAGAGGCAGAAATAAACTTTTAAATTTCATAACCACTAAATTTGAATATTTACTACTAATATGAATATGTTCTTACTTACTATATAAACAGGCGCAAAGATAATTTTTTTAATATAATTTTGAAATTTTTTTTATGTATTATTTAAACTTTTAGTTTACATCAAAATCTTAACAAGAAAAATTAAAAGTTAAAAAAAACAATTCCGCCCAATTATAAATTTAATTTAAACTACCAAAATAATTCATAATAATGTACAACTTTACCTTTTCAATCTATTCACTATTTGTTATTTTTTTTATTTAATACACCAACCAAGACACCAAAGCACAATCAAGCATAAATTTTGTCACAAAATGTCCTTGGCCCATCGCTGTAAAAATGCAAGGCAGAGGAGCCTGAAAGCATTAAATGTTTTTTTTTCAACAAAATGCATACTGCCCCCAATCGAGGAGATAGGGATAAGTATTATATTGTAAATAGCACAAAAGATAATCTATTTCAATCTTAGTATTGCTTTACCTTGGTTGACTTTGAGGATTCCTCCCATTCGGTAGTTAATAGTTATAAGCGTATCGCCTATACTATCCAACTTGAAATATAATCCATCTTGTTGATTATTTTTGAATTGGGATTTTATTTGGATGGATCCATTAGGCCAATACCTTTCCATATTGCCTTCTCGTTTACCTTCTTTGAATATCTGATACTCATTTAATTTCCCATTAGGGTAATAATAAAAAGCGGTATCGCATTGCACATCGTTTTTAAATTTAAACTTAGTTATTAGGTTGCCTTGTAAGTCAT
>JAGNOY010000042.1 GCA_017989935.1 Chitinophagaceae bacterium | reverse complement strand
CGGTGATGAGGCTTCACAGAACCTTCTTTTTAGTTTACATACTTTCAGAGCTAGTGCAATCTATTCGACCCTCATTTTTTGTATACTAGTTTGATTTTTATTTTCTAAAGATATTAAATACAAACCTTGCTTTAAGCCAATATTAATATTCGTCAACTTTGAATTTACTAGTTGGCTATAAATTAATTGGCCTAAAATTGAATATACTTTTACTTCTGCATTTTCTAGGTTCTCAGTTATTTCAATTTTAAAATGACCATTGTTCGGATTGGGATAAAGTTGAATGCTTTGCTGATTTGAAATATCAGTATTTGATAAGCCTGTACAAGTTGTTATTTGAGTTGGAATTAGTTTGTCAACAGAAGTGCCATCACCAATTTCGCCATGTGTATTCCAACCCCAAGACATTAATGTTCCATTAGATTGAATAGCTGAACTGCTAAAAAGTCCTGCAACTACTTGACTATAGGTATTGCCGGTGCTAATTTGTGTTGGTACGTTTTTGTTGATTATTGTTCCATCACCTAACATGCCGAAAGCATTGTAACCCCATGTCCAAAGAGTACCATCATTTTTTAAGGCAAGTGTGTGCTGTGCTCTTGTAGAAATATGCGCCCAATTGGTAGCCACTCCTGCTTGTGTTAATGTGGTGGAATTTGTGTTTGTACCATTTCCTAAACCTCCGAAAACATTATTCCCACATGCCCAAATCGTTCCATCTGTTTTTAGTGCAATAGTATTTTCATTACCCCCAGCCATTTCTACCCAATTAGTAGCGGCCCCCATTTGAGTAGGTATAAGCTTATCGGTAGTAGTTCCATCACCTAATTGACCAAAAAGATTGGGGCCCCACGACCATAATGTTCCATCATTCTTTATTGCAAGTGAGTGTGATCGTGCTGATATTTTAGCCCAATTTGTTTCAGTACCAACTTGAGCGGGTGTATTTCTATTGGTGGTTGTGCCATCACCTAATGATCCACTTTGGTTTAATCCCCACGACCATAACGTGCCATCATTTTTTAACGCCACACAGAACCAGGAACCAGCTGATATTGTATCCCAATTTGTTTCAATGCCAATTTGAATAGGTGTCGATTTGTCTACATTGGTGCCATCACCCAATGCTCCATACAAATTCCATCCCCATGCCCAAAGTGTGCCATCGGTTTTTATAGCCATCGAAAATTCATCCCCTGCTGCAACTTGTTTCCAATCTGCACTTGTTCCAATTTGAGCAGGCACTAATTTATTAATGGTTGTACCATCTCCAATTTGACCATGACTATTATGTCCCCAAGCCCAAAGTGTTCCATTGTTTTTAATGGCAAGTGAATGGGTGTTCACAGAAATTGTAGACCAACATTGAGCATTACTAAAAATGCTGATTAAAATAAATCCTGATAATAGTAGTATTTTTTTCATAGTCTCTATATTTTATTTAAATGTAAATGTACTGTTGATAAATAATACAAACTCTACCCACTTAAGGGTATATTGCGATTCATCATCTTTAATGTTGAATTGAAATTCAATTCATATGATTACTTCATCTAAAACAGAGAACAGTTAGTGTTTAAAAAACACGTGGTAAAATTTAAAACATTGGACAAAGGTATTTGAGTGTATTATCTTTTTGATGGAATTCAAGTCAAGCTCTATTTTGTACAATTAATATAACCACATTTAAAATCTCATCTAAACCATTTCTCAAGTATTCAAATAAATATACTTTTATTAGCAGACCCAAACATTTCCAATGTTTAGCACTTTGGAAAAGTTATTTAAAGACCCACCGTATTCAAATCAACCTTAAATCCCAAAAATCGATCTTTTTCAAATACAAGATAGCGTGCACCAATATCCTTTTTACCTTTCTTCTGTCCAGTAAGCTCTAATGTAAATGGATCTATACACTTAGTCGTTTTCTCTTGCTTATAGTACCGATGATCCATTGTAAATACAGGATATTCTGTATTATTCATATTTTCAATTGTAGGAAATTCTAAATACTCAGCAACGATAATAGGATAATAACCTTTTTGCAAACAGGTATTCACAAACATACTCAGTGGTACACAATGATCGCCATGACAATAAGGTGCCCACATATATACAATTGATTTGGGATGCATATTCAAACACTTTTTTAACTGAAAAGCATTCACAGCATACACCAAATCCTGATTCTTCTTTGAACAACATTGATCATCATTAAATATCACTTTGGCTTTGGATGCCGAATCCAATTTCTCATACTTGGCCGAACTCGGAAATTTAATTACAATGCATGAGTTTAAAAAGACTAGACTTATAACTAATAATCTTGTGAATGCTTTCATGAGAATAATTTATTGAAGTAATAATACAAATATTTTTAAAAATGTTTCATCACTATTTTTTATTCATCTGAAAGCTTGTACTAAATAATCGTTATCTTATTAACAATCTTTATTATCAAACCCATTAACCCTATAACCTCAAATCAACTTCTCCTTAATACGTTGAATATACTTTTGCTTAAAATAATATTCTTTTAATTTAACACCATCACCATCTGTCAATTTTAATTCATCTTGCAAAAAATAAAGTTCAACTTCCGCATAAATTTTCCTTTCGATATGATTTATTTCATCCTTGACCTTATTCATTATTTCAACATCAGGTTCAAATTCAAGCTCCATCAATTGCTCATTAATATCCATCATCTCTCCTAAAAACTGCGGCGATAATTGCTGCTTCTCATCATCCGAAATCAACCCTTTCTCTTGCAAGATATACGCCAGACGTTTAGTTGGATTTTCTAAAATAAGTTTAGCCTGATTAATTCTTGTCGTCATCTTTTCAGATTCCTCTTGCTCCGCATCACTCGCTAAAGTATAATTATCAGGATGATGCTGCCTACTTAAAACGTAATACTTCTTCAAAATTTCAGAGGCATTCACCTTCAAAGAGACAGGAATTTCAAACAGTGTGAAGTAATTCATAAGGATTCTATTAACTTTACCGACTTAATTTTAATACTGCAATGATACGAATAGGAATTGTTAGAGAAGGAAAAACACCCCAAGATAATAGAACCCCATTTTCACCCAAACAATGTAAAGAAATTTTAAGCCAATTTCCAGGCATTGAAATTTTCGTACAACCTTCTCCAATTCGATGTTTTACCGACGAAGAATACCAAGCCCAAGGCATCACTATTCAAGAAAATTTAAGCATGTGTGATATATTATTCGGAGTAAAAGAAGCCCTCATTGATACCTTGATTGAAGGTAAAACATACCTATTTTTCTCTCATACAAAAAAGAAACAAGCACACAACAAACAATTAATGAAGGCCCTGATCGAGAAAAAAATTAGACTCATCGATTACGAATGCCTAACTCACGACGATGGACATCGAGTTGTAGGATTTGGCTATTGGGCGGGTGTTGTTGGTGCACATAATGGCCTATTGACTTTTGGCAAAAAAACAAGCCTATTTGACTTACAACCTGTACATACATTTAAAAATTTTCAAGCCTTAAAAGATTCCTATGAATTATTCTTCGTCCCGCCTATAAAAATCGCGCTTACAGGCTCAGGCAGGGTCTCTACAGGAGTCTTGGATATTTTAAATTATCTCGACATCGCCGAAGTTTCTCCTGAAGATTACCTAAAAAAATCTTTCGACTACCCTGTGTTTACCCACCTCAAAGGAAAAGATTTATACGAACGCAAATCAGATCTTGGTTATAGTCGCGAAGATTTTCATGCACATCCCGAAAATTATCGTTGCAAGTTTTTACCATATGCAAACATCACAGATATCTTAATGAATGGCATTTATTGGGAAGAAAACATCGAAAGACTTTTCGAATTGCAAGACATACAAAATCCTCAATTTAAATTGCCAGTCATTTCAGATATAACCTGCGACGAAAATGGTTCTGTGCCTTGCAACGTCGGCTCTACCACGATTGCAGACCCTGTGTATGGGTTCGATCGTCAAGCTTTAACACGCACCCAAGCCTATCTTCCCGCTAATCAAACCATCGATATCATGGCAGTGGATAATCTCCCCAATGAATTGCCTCGCGATGCATCCAAATATTTTGGAGGTTATCTAATCACCTATATTTTGCCAGACCTTATTCACCAAATTAAAAGTTCAGTGATTGATAGAGCTACCATTTGCGACAACGGAAAATTGGGTACTCATTTCGAATATTTGCACGATTACGCATTTGACTAATTAGGTATTTTCACTTCTTATAGGTTGGTTATTTAGGGCGGCACTCACGCTATTCGTTGCAAGTCCGCTCACACCAGGGCGCGTGATGCGGGCTTTCCACTACTATCGTTGCCGCAATACAACTATGTGTATATCTTCTAACATCAAGTCATTCCCCTTCAACATCACAACCCTAATGTTAGTCTTACTTATGAATTTCATTTTGCACTCCATATAAAATAAAGCAACTTTGCTTTATGGAAATGAGAAAAAATCAAAAAACAAAAATTATTGCTACAGTCGGACCAGCTTCAAGTAGCTACGAAAATATGATCAGTTTGGTGCAAGCAGGTGTAGATGTATTCAGATTAAATTTTTCTCACGGAGCTCATCAAGATCATGCTTTGGTAATTGATACCATCAATCGAATCAATAAAGAATTTCCATTTAATATTGCCATACTAGCCGATCTACAAGGACCAAAACTTCGAATCGGAGAAATGGAAAACGGTGGTGTAGAAATTCAAGCAGGAGACCATATTACTTTCACATCCGAAAAATGCATAGGCAATAAAGAGAAAGTCTACATGTCATACCCCGACTTTCATCATGATGTAAAAGTGGGTGAAAAAATTCTCATCGATGATGGAAAAATCGAAGTCCAAATCAAAGATATTCACCCAAATAATGATGTTACCGCCCTTATTCTTACAGGCGGAATTTTATCCTCTAAAAAAGGAATTAATTTACCCGAAACTAAAATCTCCTTGCCAGCTTTAACTGTAAAAGATTTAGCAGACTTAGATTTTATTATTCAACAAGATATAGATTGGATAGCACTTTCATTTGTTCGCCACCCCGATGATATCCTCGGATTAAGAGCACTATTGAAAGAAAAAGGAAGCAATGCAAAAATTATTGCCAAAATCGAAAAACCGGAAGCCGTCGAACATATTCGCGAAATTATATTAGCAAGCGACGCTATCATGGTTGCCCGTGGAGATTTAGGCGTTGAACTTCCAGTAGAAAAAATTCCGATGATTCAAAAAACCATCATTCGCAAGTGCATTCATCGTGCTAAACCAGTCATCATTGCTACGCAAATGATGGAGAGTATGATAGATCGTGTAAAACCAAATCGAAGCGAAATTACTGATGTGGCCAATGCCGTATTAGAAGGCGCTGATGCTATTATGCTTAGTGGCGAAACTGCTGTGGGTATGCATCCATCTTTGGTGGTAGAAACCATGGCCAAAATTGTTGAAGAAGTAGAGAAAGAAGAATTGGTTTATAATAAAAATCTAACACCACAACCTCATTCGCCTTCTTTCTTATCAGATGCCCTTTGCTACAATGCCTGTAAAATCGCAGATGATGTAGATGCCCAAGCCATGATAGGCATGACACAAAGCGGCTATACTGGCTTCATGTTATCAAGCTACAGACCCAAATCGCCTTTGTATATTTTTACACAAACTAAATCATTAGTCAACCAACTAAGCTTGAGCTGGGGCGTGAAAGCATTTTTCTACGACAAAGAAAATAGCCTCGATGAAATGGTTGCTGATCAAATCCAATTTCTTAAAGAAAAAGGACTCCTTCGAAAAGGCGATGTTGTCATCAATACAGGAAGCACACCTGTTTCTGAACATTTGCCCACTAACACAATTAAAGTGTCTAAAGTAAATTAAGCATCCATTTTCATCATAGATATTTTACAGACCTCTACAAACATCTTGAAACTATCTTTGAGTAAGTTAATTTTACTCCCTTCAACAGCTTCCCAATGAATCGGCATTTCTATGATGCCAATCCCCTTCTTTTCAGCGCGCTTCAATATTTCTACATCATGTGCCCACCCTGGTGTTTGAAGGGATTTAAAAATTATTTTACCTAAAGCTGATGGATATAGTTTAAAACCACATTGAGTATCTTTTATCTTCAACCCAGTGATAGTTCGCAAAATTAAATTAAACACATGCCCAGCTAATTCTCTATGCCAATGATCCTTTACTTGGGCCCTATTCATTTCCCTCGAACCTATCCAAATTTCATGGGTATTAAAGGCTTTTTTCATAGTCAACCATTGAATAATTTCAACAGGTGAAGTAGCCATATCAGCATCTAAAGTCAATACAAAGTCCTTCTTAGCTTCTACCATGCCTAATTGTAAAGCGGCGCCCTTCCCTTGATTTTTTTGCTGTAAAATAGTCAATTGATTGCTAGAAGATAAACTTAAAATCAATGGTTCTTGCTTTAACCTCAAATAGGTTTGATCTGAACTTCCATCATCCACAATAATCACCTCAAAGTCGCCTTTCCATTGAGCTGCAAATTCCTGCACTCCAAGCACCATGAGTGGAATGCGCGATTCTTCATTATAACAAGGAATGATCAGACTTACCGAAGGAAATTGCATCAGCGAGAAAAGATTTGTGCGAATGTAATTTTTTAAGAAGAATAATTGACGGAAATGTAAGTAAACTTCTACGTTAAAATTGACATGTAATTTTTCCCAATTTCCAAGAAAAAATATTTTGAATTTATACACAATGATATACAACCTGATTTTACAGCATGTTGTCAATTGTTATTGTTAATATACACAAGTTGTGGAAAAGGAGTAACCCGCTTTAAGTTCTAAAAAAATATCTTCGTACCGCAATCACCTTAAACTATCATTGTTCAACGTAATTCTACAACTTATCAATTTTGATTAGCTAAGTAATTGTTACTAAATACTTTAATAGTTTAAACCCATCAAAATTCATTCAGTAAAACCACACTACACATGAGTAAAAAAGAGACCACCCCTAAAGGCCTTCAGTTTCAAAGGCACTATACCAACACAGACACTTCAGTGTACGATCAATTTACGTACGATTATCGAACATCTATTATTCGTAATCCGAATGGAGAAATAGTCTTCGAATTAAAAAATGTAGAAGTTCCTTCTCATTGGAGTCAAATCGCCACAGACATTTTAGCTCAAAAATATTTTAGAAAAGCAGGTGTTCCGCAAGAGGACGGTACTTTAGGTCGCGAAACCTCCATCAAGCAAGTCGCCCATAGAATGGCAGATTGTTGGAGAGTGTGGGGTGAAAAATATAATTATTTCAACGACAGCAACGATGCACAAATTTTTTATGATGAATTAGTTTACTCAATTTTAAATCAAAGTTGTGCACCCAATTCACCTCAGTGGTTTAATACAGGTTTGCATTCTTCATACGGCATTGAAGGAAAAGCTCAAGGTCACTATTATGTAGATCCAATCACAGGTGAATTATCCAAATCAAAAAATGCCTACGAACGTCCTCAACCTCATGCTTGTTTTATTTTGAGTGTAGATGACGACTTAGTGAATGATGGAGGTATCATGGACTTATGGGTTCGTGAAGCAAGAATTTTCAAATATGGTTCAGGAGTAGGAACAAATTATTCTAATATTCGTGGCGAAGGAGAAAAACTAAGTGGTGGTGGAACTTCGAGCGGTATCATGAGTTTCCTTAAAATCGGCGATCGAGCTGCAGGTGCTATCAAAAGTGGAGGTACTACTCGTCGTGCTGCTAAAATGGTTTGTCTCGACTTAGACCACCCTGAAATTGAAAAATTCATCAATTGGAAAGTTGAAGAAGAACAAAAAGTAGCAGCACTTATCGCTGCTGGATATAGTCACGATTACGAAGGAGAAGCTTACCGCACAGTCAGTGGACAAAATTCAAATAATTCTGTTCGTGTGCCTAATGACTTTTTCCGCGCATTGGAAAATGGAGATAATTGGGAACTTAAAGCTCGCACAGATGGGCATGTGATGAAAACAGTACCTGCTAAGGATCTTTGGGAACAAATTGCCTATGCAGCTTGGCGTTGTGCAGATCCGGGCACTCAGTACGACACTACAATCAATGAATGGCACACTTGCCCTGAAGGTGGACGCATTCGTGCATCTAACCCTTGCAGTGAGTATATGTTCCTAGACAATACAGCTTGTAACCTAGCTTCAATGAACCTTCGCAGATTCTACAATGAAGACACCAATAAATTTGATGTTGAAGGATACGAATATGTAACCAGACTTTGGACAGTTGTATTAGAAATATCAGTTTTGATGGCGCAATTCCCTTCAAAAGAAGTTGCTCAATTAAGTTACGATTACAGAACTTTAGGATTAGGCTATGCCAACTTAGGTTCATTACTCATGATACAAGGTATTCCTTATGATAGCGAACAAGCAAGAGGAATTGCGGGTGCTTTAACGGCTATCATGACAGGTGTTTCTTACAAGACTTCTGCAGAAATGGCCAAATATCTTGGTACTTTTTCCAAGTATCCAGAAAACAAAAAACACATGTTGCGTGTAATGCGCAATCATCGTGCAGCAGCCTATGATGCACAAGATGCTTTCGATCAATTAGAAATTAAACCTCAAGGTATCAAAGCGCAATATTGCCCAGATTACCTATTAACCGCCGCTACCAAAGCATGGGACGATGCTGTTCAAATGGGTGAAAAACACGGCTACCGTAATGCACAAGCTACTGTAATTGCGCCAACTGGTACCATCGGATTGGTGATGGATTGTGATACCACAGGCGTTGAACCAGACTTTGCCTTAGTGAAATTTAAAAAATTAAGCGGAGGTGGTTACTTCAAAATCATCAATCAAAGTATTCCATTAGCCTTGAAAAATTTAGGCTACAATGATAAAGATGCTGATGCCATTGTAAAATATGCCAAAGGACATGGTACATTTAAAGGCGCACCTTTCATCAATCATCAAACCTTGATGGAAAAAGGTTTCATTGCAGAAGAACTTGCCAAATTAGATACAGCCGTTGAAAGCGCTTTCGATATAGCCTTTGTATTCAATCATTATGCACTCGGTGAAGAATGCTTACAGCGTTTAGGCTTTAAACCTGAGCAATATATGAATCCAGGATTTGTTCTATTGGATGAGTTAGGATTTAAAGATGAAGAAATCGAAGCCGCCAATGACTATGCTTGCGGCACCATGATGCTTGAAGGTGCTCCATTATTGAAACCAGAGCACGCAGCTGTATTTGACACAGCCAATAAATGTGGCAGAAAAGGTGAAAGATTTATTCATCATGCTGGGCATATCAAAATGATGGGTGCTACTCAACCTTTCATTTCTGGCGCTATTTCAAAAACAATTAATTTACCTTTCGAAGCTACCATTGATGAAATCAAAGAATGCTATCAACTAAGTTGGGAATTAGGATTAAAAGCTAATGCGCTTTACAGAGACGGAAGTAAAATGTCTCAACCGCTTAGCAATAAAAGCGACAAAAAAGTTAAAGAAAACAAAGAAGAAGAATCACACGAAGAAGCCGTTTCCAACGAAGCTAAAAACGATGCTGTTATTCATGATTTAGGCAAATTAACTATCGATGAATTATTAGAAGAGGTAAACAAAAGAGTTCAAGCTAGTCCTGATACACAGCTAAAACGCCAACTTTCAAGAATTGTTGAAAGAAAAACTTTACCTGCAAGAAGAAGAGGATATACAACTAAATCTAAAGTAGGTGGACAAGCAGTTTTCTTACGTACAGGAGAATATAATGATGGCACCTTAGGTGAAATATTCATTGATATGGCCAAAGAAGGTGCTACCATGAGAAGTTTACTGAACTGTTTTGCGATTTCAATTAGTATCGGATTGCAATACGGTGTGCCTTTAGAAGAATTTGTTGACAAATTTGTATTCACACGTTTCGAACCAGCAGGCATGGTAGATCACCCAAATATCAAAAATGCAACTTCTATCATTGATTATATTTTCCGTGCATTGGGTTATGATTATTTAGGTCGAACTGATTTGGTACATGTACAAGCCGTTGGCAATACAGGGATGGATGAATGGGATATTCCTACAGAAGACAATGAACTATCGAATGTTCGTGTAACAGCTTTATCAGCCAAACCATCTCCAGCAGAAAAGGATTTAGCGCCTAAAAAGTACGCTGAAGTTTCTGCAGGTATGTCTGACACAGAAAAGAAAAAAATGCTTGGCACTAGCGCAGATGCCCCTGTTTGTAGATCTTGTGGAAACATCACTTTGCGAAACGGTACTTGTTATATGTGTCCGAATTGTGGAACAACAACAGGCTGTAGCTAAAAATCACCTCAACTCATCTCAAAACGTCAGTAAAACTACTGACGTTTTTTTTTGCATCAAGTTGTATTGCGGCAAGGATTGCAGCGGAAAGCCCGCATTCCGGGAGGCTTTACAAAATTAAATTTTACAAGAAACTGAACAGCCGATTCGGAAGCGGACTTGCAGCGAAAAGCCTGTATGCCGCCCAAAACAAAAAAACATTTATTATAGTAGAATTTTTCAACTAATACCGAATTCAGCTGACCTGCAAATTTTCGCTTCATATATAAGGTGCTTTCAGGTTTAGCAATTATCTTTGACCCTACTCAAAATTTGCGCATGCATCAGGCCCTTACGCCTTCAAGACAGGAGGTTATGTTATTCCTTGAAAAA
>JAGNOY010000358.1 GCA_017989935.1 Chitinophagaceae bacterium | reverse complement strand
CACACAAGATTTTTATGAAGAATTCGATACTTTATTTGAATTCAAACAACTCTTTACAATTGAAGATGATGAAGACAAAGAAGAGCTTAAAAACCACAATGGCGCTTCTGTAATTGTTTCAAGTGCTGGTATGATGGAAGGAGGGAGAATACAACAACATATAGCCGCTAATTTGCAGAATCCTATGTGCAGAATACTTGTTGCAGGCTTTTGTGCTCCAGGAACTGTTGGCTATGATTTAATTCACAACAAAGGAAGTATAAGAATGAAAGGCCAAGTTAGAAATGTTTATTTATCAGTAGATGTTACTGATGTTTTTAGTGCCCATCCAGATGCCAAAGGTTTACTAGCTTATGTAAAAGGTGTAAACCGCAGCAATAAAGTAAAAAATATATTTTTGGTTCACGGAGATCCTGAAAGTCTACAAGGATTTGAATCCGTGCTCAACCAAGCTAATTTTGATAATGTTATAATTCCTAAAAAAGGAGAAGAATTTTACCTTTAATACCCTTTTATAAGCTAATTGTTGCCATTTGTTAACCCGTTATTCACATTGTCCAAAACTTGTTGGTATTTTGAATACATATTTGTAGGTGAATAAGGGTTTTGGCATTAGTTTTACGCGTTTAAACAACTAAGATAAGAATGGATTCATTGAACGAGAAGATTATTCCAATAAACATTGAAGATGAAATGAAAACAGCCTACATCGATTATTCGATGTCGGTTATTGTTTCTAGAGCATTGCCTGATGTTAGAGATGGTTTAAAACCAGTGCACAGAAGAGTGCTTTATGGTATGACGGAGCTGGGATTAGCTAGTAATCGTCCTTATAAAAAATCTGCAAGAATAGTAGGTGAAGTTTTGGGTAAATATCATCCACATGGTGATAATTCCGTATATGATGCTATGGTGCGTTTAGCCCAAGAGTGGAGTGTAAGGTATCCAATGGTTGATGGACAAGGAAACTTTGGCTCTATCGATGGTGATCCTCCTGCTGCAATGCGTTATACGGAAGCAAGATTAAGAAAACTTGCAGAAGAAATAATGACCGATATCGATAAAGATACGGTTGATTTTACGCCCAATTTTGACGATTCACTTACTGAACCTTCAGTAATGCCAAGTAAAATTCCAAATTTGTTGGTAAATGGAGCATCAGGAATTGCAGTGGGTATGGCTACCAATATGGCTCCTCATAATTTAGGTGAAGTCATTGATGGTATAATTGCTTATATCGATAATTCAGAGATTACAATCCCTGAATTAATGCAATTTATCAAAGCACCTGATTTTCCAACTGGTGGAATTATCTATGGTTACGAAGGTGTAAAAGATGCTTTTGAAACCGGAAGAGGAAGAATTGTACTAAGAGGTAAAGCTAATTTTGATACAACTAGTACAGGTAGAGAGCAAATTATTGTTACCGAGGTACCTTACCAAGTAACTCCATCCCAAATTATTATTAAAACAGTTGATTTAATCAATGAAAAAGTAATTGACGGAATTTCAGAATTAAGAGATGAAACAGGTAGGGATGGATTGAGAATTGTTTTTGAATTAAAACGTGATGCAATACCTAATATCGTATTGAACCAATTATTCAAATTTACCCCATTACAAACCTCATTTTCAGTTAATAACATTGCCTTAGTTAAAGGGCGACCAGAAATGTTGAATCTGAAAGGATTGATTCACCATTTTGTAGAACACAGACATGTTGTTGTAATTAGAAGAGCTGAATACGAGTTGAAGGAAGCGCGTAAAAAGGCCCATATTCTTGATGGTTTATTAATTGCGCTTGATAATCTTGATGAAATAATCAAATTAATCAGAGCAGCAACAACGCCAGAAGAAGCTCGAAATGGTTTAATGAGTAACTATGCATTATCAGAAATTCAAGCACGAGCAATTTTGGATATGCGTTTGCAAAAATTGACTGGACTTGAGAGAGATAAGATTAGAGAAGAACACAAACAAATAATGGAAACGATTTCTTTTTTAGAAAATCTGTTAAGTAATGAGTCTATTAGAATGGACATTATTAAAACTGAGCTTTTCGAAATTAAAGAAAAATATGCCGATGCTAGACGTACCCAAATTGAGTTTGATGGCAGCGATATCAATATTGAAGATTTAATTCCAAATGATGAGGTAGTTGTAACTATTTCTAGAATGGGATACATTAAACGAACATTGTTGAGCGAATACCGCACTCAGAATAGAGGTGGAGTTGGAAACAAAGGAGTAGGGCATAGAGATGCTGATTTTGTTGAACATTTGTTTGTAGCGAATAATCACAACTATTTGTTGTTTTTTACCGACAAAGGAAGATGTCATTGGATGAAAGTTTATGAGGTGCCAGAAGGTTCTAAAGTGAGCAAAGGCAGAGCTATTCAAAACTTGATAAGTATGCCTAAAGAAGATACTATTAAGGCTTACATCAATATAGTTAATCTTAAAGACGAAGAATACATCAACAATAATTTCATAATAATGATTACTAAAAATGGTATTATTAAGAAAACAACTATTGAAGCGTATTCTAGGCCAAGAGCAAACGGTATCAATGCAATAACCATTAGAGAAGGAGATGAGCTGCTAGAGGCAAAATTAACCTCTGGAAATATGGAAATATTATTGGCTAAAAAGTCAGGTAAAGCCATCAGATTCAATGAATCAAAAGTTCGCCCAATGGGAAGAAATGCATCCGGTGTAATGGGAGTGAGGCTCGAAAATGAATCGGACGAGGTTATTAGTATGGTTTGTGTAGACCCAACTTCACCTGATACTACAATTCTTGTGGTTTCAGAAAAAGGATACGGAAAACGAACTGATTTAGAAGATTACAGAGTGACAGGTAGGGGCGGAAAAGGCGTTAAAACCCTTAGTATTACCGACAAAACTGGCAATTTAGTTTCCATGAAAGACG
>JAGNOY010000357.1 GCA_017989935.1 Chitinophagaceae bacterium | reverse complement strand
ATCGCTGTTAATGTAACTGATACTGTAACTGATACTGTTAATGTAAATGAGAGTGAGAATACAGCAAATTTTCGCGCGACGATTTCACCTGACTTTCAAATGATGACAATTGACGATTGTAGAAAAAGGTACGATATTGAAAACGTAGCCAAACGAGAACAAGTAGCCATGAATTTAAAAGTCAATCCACAGCAAATAATCTTACTTCATAATAATTTCGATCAGATGCTAAAATCTAAAGTCGATAAAAAGCTATTTAAGGACTATACAGAGCATTTTGCTAATTGGGCAAGTAAACTATCCACAGAAGCAATAAAAGAGAAAATTAACGGAGGTTCTGTTAATCCTAACGGTGGTATCAAACTAACAACAAATATTTCATTAACTTAAATATGGAAACTAGAAACAAAATAATAAAAAAGAAAGACACTAACGTACTTATGTACGGGAAAATGCAACCACAAGCACCCGACTTAGAAGTGGTGGTATTAGGTGCTATGATGTTAGAACCGCAATGTATTAATCAAGTAATGGCCATAATTCCAAAACCTGAATGCTTGTACGTAGATGCTCACCAAAGAATATTGGCGTCAATTAATCGACTTAGAAATAAAAATATCAGTGCTGATTTCATGGCTGTATGTAATGATTTAAGGGCTAACAACGAATTAGAAATGGTTGGCGGGTCGTATTTTGTGACTAAATTAACGCAAGATGTAGTTTCTAGTGCTGAAGTAGAAACACACGCCCGAATTGTCATGCAAAAATACATGATGAGGGAACTTATCAATATTGCAGGAAATGCGATCAATGAAGCCTATAAAGACGCAACCGATTGCTTTGAATTAATTGATTCAAGCCTAAATAATATTTCAGAATTGCTTAGCCAAGGAACTAAAAACAAAGTATCGACTTTGCAGGAATCAATTAATTTAGCCGTTGAAAATTGTATCAAAAATAGAGAAAGTGATAGTATCACCATTGGCACGTCAACGGGCTTCCCTTCATTAGATGAAATAATTGGCGGTTTAAATCCACCTGATTTAACAATTTTAGCGGGTGATACTGGAGGCGGGAAAACTTCATTGGCGTTAAATATAGCCTTCGCAGTAGCCGAAACGGAGTATATAACCTATGTTTCGTTGGAAATGAAAGGCGAACAGCTTGCAATTAAGAAATTAAGCCATGATACCGGATATAGTTACCGCGAAATTCAAATGGGTAAAATTAGAAAACCTGATGGAACTTATGAGAAATTGCCAGACTATGTGATTAAGCAATTAATCGAATTAAAATCACAATTAGCACATGAAAGATTTTTGCTACATGACAAAGGCGGTTTGTCTGTATCGGGGCTTAGAAATATAGTAGCCTACAATAAATTGAAATTTGGGTGTGATAAATACATTGTTGATTATTTGCAGTTAATGAATGCCAGGGATGCAGGAAGGAAGTTTGGTAGTAAGACTGAAGAAATGAGTTACATATCCAACAGCATAAAAAACATTTGTACTGAATTCAATGTTACGATCATTGCACTTTCTCAATTTTCAAGACGCGAAAAGGGTAGTGCACCTCGCATGCACAAACTATCAGATTTAAAAGATACGGGAAGCATTGAGCAGGATGCGGACAATGTAATTCTTTTATTCGAGCCTTCAAGATATGGAATTACCGAAATAGATTTTAATGGAGAAATAAGAAATTTCAATAATATTGATGATTTAATTTTGCAAGGTGAAAAAAGTAGAAGCGGTGGTGTAAAGTATGCCTATGTTCAATTTAACAAGCGAGGTAACAAGATTATTGATCCTGAAGCTAAACAAAATTCACAACACACCGACTTTTCAACCGCTCCGAATTTAAAACCATTAGATTTTTAAAATAAAATATTATGCAAAGAGTTTTTAATTTTTCAGGTGGTTTAACATCTGCCTACATGACCATAAAATATTGGAAAGAAGGTGATCTTGTAATTTTTTGTGATACTGGACGTGAACATCCTAAAACCTATAAATTCATTAATGACTTTGAGGCATTTGAAGGAATACCAGTTATTAGGCTTTCTTATGAAGGTGGGTTTGAAGCATTATTGAATAAAAGAAAAGGTGTGCCAAATCAATTCAGAAGATATTGTACAATCGAATTAAAAATAAAGACATGCCGTAGGTATTTAGTTTCAAAAGGGATAAAATATTATATAAACATTATAGGTTTTAGAAATGACGAGCAAAGGCGCGTTAAGACTAGAAAGCAAATGTGGAAAAAAGTAGTTGATTGGTTCCCATTAGATGAGGATAGGACAAATAAGGCAATTGTAAATCAATATTGGCAATCAAAGTCGTATAATCTTGAAATACCTTCAATACTTGGGAATTGTGATTTATGCCCAGTTTACAAGGGTAAAAATGCTGTAATAAATATATTAAGTGTTTACCCTGAATTGGGGGATAAGTGGATAGATGACGAGGATAGAAGCAAGGAACGAAAAGACGGCAAAAAAAAGAAAGGCCACACATATTTCGAGGGCATAACAATTAGGCAATTAAGGGATATAGCCCAAAACAATCTTTTTAAAGATAAAATTGATTTAGCTGAATTAGTACCAGCATTTAATTGCGCATGCGGGCCGTAGATTTTTAAAATAAATTTGGTAATACGAAAATAAGCGTTAAATTTGCATAAGAAATGAAAACAATATCAATCCAAGACTATAAAAACCTTGCCAAACCGCGAAACACAAAAGCAGAGGCGAATGTACATGTACAAGTGTGCAAGTATATTGACGTAAAATACCCCGATGTAATTTATACCAGCGATCAATCAGGATTAAAAATGTCAATAGGTTTGGCAGTGGCAATAAAAAAAACAAGGTCAAAAAATTTCAAGATTCCTGATTTGATTTTGCTCAAACCTTCAAATGGATTTAACG
>JAGNOY010000356.1 GCA_017989935.1 Chitinophagaceae bacterium | reverse complement strand
AACCATCACCTTAACAAGTTTTGATTCTGGACAATGGAAAATTCCACCACAAAATTTTGCCATACAATCATTAAAAGGTGATGCGCCTGTTTTTCAACAGAGCGATTCATTTGTTGTGAGTGTAAATACGGTAGCTGTAGATACGGCTCAGCCATTTAAACCTATTTTTGGCATCAAAGGGGCAACTATGCCATTGAGTCAAATTTTGTTATACATAGCACTTGGTATTTTAATAGCTGTTCTGTTAGGTTTACTCATTTGGTATTTGATACGCAGAGCTAAAAACAAGCCACATAAAGACAATCTTCCACCATTGATTATTTTACCGCCGCATGAAAAGGCTTTGCAAGATTTAAAAAACTTGGAAGAACAAAAGCTATGGCAGAACCAACAAGAGAAGGCTTATCATACACAACTGACTGATATCGTTCGAAACTATTTAGAAGCACAATTTGAGATGGATTGTTTTGACAAAACTTCCAACGAGATTATGCAGCAAGTAAAAAAATTGAAGGCCTTAGCTACTTCCAGACAAGCACTTCGTACAATATTTGAAACTGCTGATATGGTAAAATTTGCCAAAAGCAAACCAAGTGCAGAAGAGCATGAACAAAGCCTAGAACTTGCGAAAGACATGATATCAGAATCTTACAAGAAATTTCAATCTCAACAACCATCAAATCCTGCCTCTTAGTTTGTTATGAAATATCTTGATTTTAAACATATTACTTTTGCCCATCCACAGTTTTTCTTTTTACTGTTGCTCATTCCAATTATACTATTTTGGCAATTCAAAAAAAAGAAGAAACAATCGACATTTATTTTATCAAGTACTGAAGGGTTAGAAAAAATTTCAAGCAATTGGAAAATTTCTATGCGTTGGTTAATGCCATTTTCGAGATTGATGAGTATTATTTTTTTGGTAATTGCATTAGCCCGTCCACAAAATAGCAATATCAATGAAACAGTGAACAGCGAAGGTTTAGACATCGTAATGAGTATAGATATTTCGGGGAGTATGTTGGCTGAAGATTTTAAACCCAATAGAATAGAAGCTGCAAAAAAAGTAGCGCAAACCTTTGTTGAAAATAGACCTACAGACAGAATTGGCTTAGTCATTTTTTCGGGAGAAAGTTTTACGCAATGTCCATTAACTACGGACCAAAATGTGTTAAGAGAACAAATGAAGAATATCCGTAGTGGCTTGTTAGAAGATGGCACTGCCATTGGTATGGGATTGGCCACAGCTGTTGAACGATTAAGAAATAGTCAAGCAAAAACTAAGATTATTATTCTTTTAACTGATGGCGTGAATAATGCAGGTTTAATTGATCCGATTACTGCACTTGAAATTGCGAAAGCCTACAAAATTAGAGTATACACAATAGGTGTTGGATCACAAGGCAGCGCCCCTTATCCAGTGAAGGATCAGTTTGGCAGAACAAGTATGCAACAAATGCCAGTGCAAATCGATGAAGCCTTAATGCAAAAAATTTCTCGCGAAACAGGAGGTAAATATTTCAGAGCAGTAAATAATAATACCTTGAGTAAAGTGTATTCCGAAATTGATCGATTAGAAAAAACTAAGATAGAAATTAACAGCTTCAAGCGTTATGCTGAATTGTATTTGCCTTATGCCCTTTTTGGACTAGGCTTTTTGTTTCTAGAAATTTTATTACGCAATACCTTGTTTAAAAGTCTGACAGCATAATACGATTAAATTCGAATTCTTATTATAATTTTAAGGTTAATTAGAGTCTGTCCAACATGTCCGACTTCTTCGTTCTTTTTGACTTAAACTCTAGTCTTAGTTTTTCGTTAGAATCAATAGCAACTCCTATGTTTCAAATTTTATATCGTCGTTAAGGCGAACATCCAACCTAGGCTCCTCACACTAAGTAAAATTTATATGAGATTAATTCAATGTATTTTCTTGCTATCAATTCTTCTACAAAAACAAATTTCAGCACAGACCTACCCTAACTTTGGTGCTGAAATTCCTGTGACAATCAACGGCCTTGTGTTTGATGCCATGGAACCTTCTATCTCTGCTGATGGAAATACTATTTTCTTTAATAGTTTAAATGATGGTATAACCACCAGTTTATATTATGCATCAAGAGTCGATGATTCGACATTTACCTTTATGGGTGCATTGACAGGTGCTAATCAAAGTATCAGTCCTAGACTTGATGCGGTAGCGTCTTCAGACTCCGCTAATAGATTTTATTGGACTTCTTTAAGAAACTTTCCAACGGAATTCGACAATTGCTTTTATGGATTATTTAATGGTACAGATGTAGTTAACATACATAGACTGCATGGTACTTTTTATATTTATACCCTTGGTTGGTTGATGATGGATGCTTCGATCAATTACCAGGGTGACTTACTTTATTATACAAATGCCAATTTCGGACCAAGTTATACAGGTTGCAATGGTGTTCCTTGTATGGGAAAAATTGGCATTGCCCAAAAACTGAATGATAGCACATTTAATAAATTGACCAATTCAGATGATATCTTGCAACATATCAATGATACAAATTATGTGGTGTATGCGCCCAATGTATCTAATGATGGGTTAGAATTATATTATACCAGATTCTTAAAAAGCAATTTATCACAGGGCACTGAAATTTGTGTTTCAGTACGCACTCATTCAAATGACACTTTTAGTATACCTTCAGTTTTGCATCCCTTTTCGAACTTAACTCCAGAAGCCACCACACTAACTAGTGATCAGACTAAAATATATTATCATAAAAAATCGAATGGTTTATACAAACTTTTTTTGCGATACAGAAATCAAGCTACAAGTCTTGACCCTTCAATAAAACAACATACGCTATTTGTATATCCGAACCCTACAAGGAGTGAATTACAAATTGATGGCTTACAAGAAAATTTAATCAGGATAAAAATATATGACTTGC
>JAGNOY010000355.1 GCA_017989935.1 Chitinophagaceae bacterium | reverse complement strand
AGAGGTCAATATTTCACTCACGCGCTCAGCCGATGGCATGTTATCTATATAGTCTGCCAACCAATTATACGAAATCGTCATGTTTATTCTTTGAAGCGCAAATATATTCAAGTTTTAGAACTATCTGTCACAACACAAAATTGAATTCACTTCACTGTGCATTTATTATTTCTTGGGCGTGGCTCATTGTGCAATCAAATGATCAGTACAAATCATAAACCTACTGCACAACGAGCCCGTGCTATCCGTTCCAAGTCCGCTCCCGTCTCGTTTTTAAAAACGAGACGGGATGCGGGCTTTCCACTTCTATCACTCACGCTTGCCGCATGTGATTCACTTCTATAGAATTTACAGCTAAAACAAGATTAATTTTCAAAAAATGGGATATGATGATTTCTTAAAAATTCTTTAATCACTACATGATTGACACAAATGCCTAAATTCAAATATGGATGATTGGATATCTGAACCTTTTTCCCTTGAATAATTTCTTCCTTTTGCAAAATATCAAACCCTAAATGCAAGTGCGAAGTCATGCTTTGCAAGCCAAAAACAAGTCCTTGCTCGTCAAATAAAGGTCCTCCACTTTGTCCACGCAATCCTGGTCTGCTCAATTCAATCCCAAATTCTTCACGCGTTTGTGGATGATTGATTTTTCGAGTCACCATGCCATCAATCGGAAATTGAGGCGACAAAGTAATTCCAGTAGAAGTCCACTCCATGCGCTCAGTGAGTATATCATAATAAAAATTTGTAAACTCAGGAAAAGGATAACCTAATCTACAAAAGAAATTTCCAGCTTCCACATAATCGTTTGACTTTGGAAAAACGGCAGCACTTTGATAACTAATTCGATTAAACCCTTGAAACTTAATAATAGCCAAATCATAAGTGGGATGTTCTATAATTTGAAAACCATGAATCTGATCAAAGCAATCAACAAAAGTGAATAATAGTTCTGCCGTAGTATAAGCATCATAGCCCATATTTTGCGCCAAGGTTTGAATGGATTGGGTATCGTTAAGGGTGTGCTTTTGCTGCAAAAAATGCTGATACTTTTGTTGAATAGGGTCCACTTGTTTAAGTAGATCAGTAATATGTTTACAGGTAATGGCTACCCCCTCTCCATTCACAAAAAATAAAGTACCCGCTCCAGGAATTATTTCATCAGTGCCAAAATTTCGAGAAATAAATCGAATGGGTCGCACAAATCCATTTACATGCTTAATTGCCTTCGCATAATCCATGACCATTTTTTTCAAAGGTAAACAAATGACCTTGAGATTCATGGAATTGAAACATTTTAATCTTGCCAAAGCAGCATTCAATTTCTTCATTCAGATCATGTTTACAAGAAAATGGCATAGAATGAATATTGTAGTTTAGGGGTGGTTTCCAAATACAAAGGAATTTATTTTTTTACACCTTAATTGTGAATTACCTCTTTTCTCTGCGGATAAATTATAAATCATGTGCATATCCTACTTATTTAATGTGCATTCATGTTTATAACTTTGTGTATAAGCACTGAATTAAATTGAATAAAATAATAAAGTGTGAATTCAGGATATTGACAAGATTTCAAACTACATTCGTTCGTAACCTAAAAATAACCCTTACTTAGATTATCAAAACATTATGGCTGTCTCCAATAAATTTACTTCAAGAACTAAAAAACCAGACCTTTCTCCCCTACTTTATGGCAAAATGCCTCCACAGGCTCCTGATTTAGAAGGTGCAGTACTTGGTGCTGTAATGCTCGAACCTCAAAAACTTGCAGAAGTACTTGAAATAATACAATCTCCTGACTGTTTATACTCTGATGCCAACCAACGAATTTATGCATCCATTCGCCGACTCTTTGACAAAGGATCACGGATAGATTTCATGACAGTTTGCGAAGACCTTAGAAAAAACAATGAACTCGAAATGGTAGGAGGCAGTTATTATGTAACCAGCCTGACACGAGATGTAGTAAGCAGTGCAAATATCGAAGAACATGCACGTATCGTCATGCAAAAATACATTATGCGCGAGCTCATACGTATGAGTGGAGAAGTTATCGGTGATGCTTATGAAGATTCGACAGATGTATTTGATTTACTAGATAAAGCTGAAACCAATCTCTACGAAATTACAGATAAACACCTTCGCAAAAATTTCTCTAGCATTAATTCTATTTTAGCTAAAACCATTACTGAAATTGAAGCCCAAGCTAATAAGAAAGAAGATCTTACGGGTATACCTTCTGGTTTTACTGATCTAGATCGTATTACTTCTGGATGGCAAAAAACAGATTTAATCATTTTAGCAGCCAGACCCGCAGTTGGTAAAACAGCTTTTGCCTTAAATCTAGTCATGAATGCTTCCATGCATCCAACCCACCCAACAGGTGTTGCCTTCTTTTCTTTAGAGATGAGCGCCGGACAATTGGTCAAAAGGATGTTGTCGGCAGTAACTGAAGTGCCTTTGGGAAAAATTACCAAAGGACAATTAGCAGATCACGAAATTGTGCAAATTCATCAACGAATGAGCAAATTAGCAGCTGCCAATATTTTTATAGATGACCAAGCAGCCTTAAATATTTTTGAGCTACGCGCAAAATGCCGACGTTTAAAACAGAAATATAATATTGGCATGGTAATCATCGACTATTTACAATTGATGCAAGGTTCAGTTGAGAAAGGCGGAAATCGTGAACAAGAAATTTCTAAAATTTCTCGTGATTTGAAAGGGCTAGCCAAAGAACTTGAAATTCCAATTATGGCACTTTCTCAATTAAATCGGGGTGTGGAAAGCAGAAAAGAAGGTGCTAAACTTCCTCAATTGAGTGATTTACGTGAATCTGGAGCCATTGAGCAAGATGCAGATATGGTTATGTTTTTGTACAGACCAGAATATTACGGGATGGATAAAAACCCTGAAGGAGAACCCATTCCAGGAGAAACTTGGATCA
>JAGNOY010000354.1 GCA_017989935.1 Chitinophagaceae bacterium | reverse complement strand
GCTTAAAGGTATTTGGGTAATCTTCTATCTTATAGCCTAAATTTTTAAAGTAAGTCAGCATAGGCATGGGAATAAAATGCACATTCACCGCAACGCCTTTGGATGCAATCACATCAATCATTTCATCGCGTTGTTGCTCAGAAATTCCTTCTACTCTTAAGGCATACAAATGATAAGATGATTGCACACGTTCAGTATCTTGTGGCGGTAATTTTGCCCAAGCAAACGACGCAAACAGCTTTGAATATTGATCAAAAATGCGCTTTCTTTCAAGTAACAACTGAGCATCATACTTTCTAATTTGTGCTAATCCAATGGCGGCTAATACATCGGGCATATTAATTTTCATACCCAAATCAACAATATCATAACGCCATCCACCTGCTTTTGATTTTGTAAAAGCATCTTTGGTTTGACCATTTAATGTCATTCTTCTTAAATAAGCATATTCTTCTTCATTGCTGAAAGGCTCAGGCAGATTTAAACAAATAACTCCACCCTCGGCAGTGGTAATATTTTTTACAGCATGCAAAGAAAATATCGTTACATCAGTTAGCACACCAGTTTCCTTTCCATCTACACGAGCGCCTATAGAATGCGCTGCATCAGACAATATCAATATGCGACCTAATTTTTCTTGATTCGCATGACTTGCACTAAACAAAGCCATCACAGCTTCTTCTTTCACTAATTCGTTGAGGGCTTTATAATCGCATGGCCATCCAGCAATATCTACTGGCATAATCACCTTAGTGTTGGCCGTAATTTTTTCTTTGATTTTCGAAACATCAATCGTAAAATCATCTTGAATGTCGACCATCACCGGAATGGCTCCGCAATGCAACACAGCTAAGGCAGTAGCACTATACGTATAAGCTGGTATTATGACTTCATCACCGGCACCCACGCCAAACCATTTCAACATCAGCATGGCACCCGAGGTCCACGAGTTTACACATAAGGCTTGAGGGGCAAGCGTCATTTTACAAACTTCTTCTTCTAATGCCTTCACTTTAGGCCCAGTGGTGATCCATCCAGATTCTAAGGAGGATACAACTTCACTGATTACATCTTGGTCAATATAGGGTGGTGAAAAAGGAATATTCATGGCTATCTGTCTTGTTTTATGGTGCAAGTATAGTTTTATTTAGTTCATCTCTAACTTAAAAGTCAAAAATTATTTTTTGATATAGAATTTGTCATTGATTTTCTTCAAGCTTCTTATTTTTTTGGGCGGCATACAGGCTTTCCCTCCAAGTCCGTCCCACGGTTTTATTTGAAACCGCATGTATAGAATAGCATACCAACTGTCGTAAAATAAAATTATTTTAACTCCGAAGCCGTGGGTACGGGCTTTCCACTCAATCCTTGCCGCAATACAACACTCAGTTCAAATTTATAGGCTGTTTTCAAACAAACTTTTCAATTTGGTAAAAAATCCATGCGCTATAACCTTTCTATCAAAATGTTGTTGCACGTATGCCTTCCCACTTTCTCCAAATTTTTTTGCTAAGGCAGTATCTTGAAAAAGTTGCATAATGTTTGCTGCAAGCGCCTCACTATTTTCTGGTTCATTAAACAATCCTGCTTTACCTCGTTCAATAAACAACTCTCTTGCTTCTCCATCAACACCAAGCAATATAGGTTTGCCCATAGCCAAAGGTTCAAAAAGTTTTGATGGCACTGCACCTAAAAACAAGTCATTTTTTTTCAAAGGCACAATATACGCATCGCAAGCAGCCACAGCTTCTGGCATTTCATTTCGCGGAATATTGCCTAAGAAAGTTACAAACTGCAAATTATCTTGCTTGGCTTTAGTCGTTAATTTTTCATATTCAGGACCATCCCCTACAATCAAATATTTAATGGAAGCCTGAGAGGCTGTTTTTGCAGCAGCTTCTAATATTACTTCTAAGCCTTGTGCATGACCAAGTACGCCAGCGTATAACAGCACAAAGTCATGATCGACATATCCATGCTTTTGCCTAAACAAACTTCCATTTGCCCCAATATTGAATGCATGAAAATCAATTCCATTGGGTAGCCAATAAGTAGGCACTTGTTTAAATCGTTCCTGAATATTAGCCACTATGCCTTGTGTTTGTCCAACAACTAAAGTTGATTGTTTATATAAAAAGGCTTCTAATTTATACGAAATGCCTAACAAGAATTTATTATGAATGATATCTAATTTCTCTGCTGATTCTGGCCATAAGTCAGAAACATTGAAAATCATTTTAGACCCTTTTATTTTTGCCAAAAACCAAGCGCTTATTCCTAAAAATAAAGGGGGCGATTCACAAATAATCACCTCATGTTTTTGTATGCGAAAAAGGCCGGTGAATAATGAACTGAATACAAATGAAAAGTAGTTCAACAATCTGGCTACAATGCCTTTACTTTTTTTGACAAAAATCCAACTTCGATAAATACTTAATTTCCCATCATGTTCTTTTACAAAATACCTGCCTTTATAGGCATCCTGTATTTCCATCTTAGGATAATTTGGCATAGCAGTTAACACAGTAACCTCTGCGCCTAAATCTGCCAAATAGGTTGCTAAAGAATGTATTCTGTTTTGCGGCGCTCCCGTTTCAGGAGGAAAATATTGTGTAAGAAATAAAATTTTCAAGAAAACTAAGGTTGTTTTTTTAATAAGGAAATAACAGCCTTATATTTTCCATTGGCTGTTTGGGGTATAGTTGTTTGCTGATTCACGATTACTTGTACATCTCCAAGTTGACTAATAATTCGTTGTGTCATCAAAGAAATTTCTTCAGCATTTAAAAGCACGGCATTCTCAATTTTTAGTTCAATTTCATGCAAGCTATGTTGTATCACTTGCGCCTTTTCAATGGCAGGGATGCCTACAAATATACCATGAAATCTAACCATTTGTCTACCATCAGGCCCCGTAATTACATCTTCAATACGGCCTTCAATATCTTGTATGAGTGGCATAATTCTTCCACAAGCACAACGCTCTTTTCCTTTAGT
>JAGNOY010000041.1 GCA_017989935.1 Chitinophagaceae bacterium | reverse complement strand
ATTGGCCATTGCAAAAATCGAAAGCCCTTTAACTCATCTTGATCAATTTCTTGAGTATCAAATTACATTTACTGACAACAACACCCTATTTTTAAAGAGTAAACGAACCAATCGTTGGTGGATGAAATTAGCTAACGACAACTTTACACCTTGCACACAAAAAGATTATATCACAGCCTGTAATAATGAAATACCAGAAAGATGGCTTAGAGAAAATGAAAGAATGGTGTAGAATTGATGAGCCTTATATTAGTCTATTTATTGACAGCCCGCTTAAATAATATATATATTGGACTATCTTCTGTTTTCGATGGCTTCTTTCAACAATTGGTATTTCCTTTTGGTATACCACATAGATTCACTGGCATATTGAAAACCGATAGCACCATCAAGGAATCCTAATCGATAGACATAGTTTTTAAAAAAACCGAAAAGTGGGCTTAAATAACATTTGATAAAAGTTGCCTTTTTCCCTTGCAAGTACATTTGCTTTGAACTAAGTTTTGCATAGGTTTCAAGTTTTTTCAAATGCTCTTCTGCACTATGATATGAATGATGCCATGCAAAACCATCTAACTTAAGTTTCTTAACTGGTGAAGAAAATACCAAATCTTCATGTACTTGATTTTGATTCCATGCCCCATTTTTTCGATTAAACAATCTAAGTCTGTATTCATTTTTTACAGAACCGTATTGAAGCAGTTTGCCGCAATAAATTAATTTCCGGCGGATATAATAAGCAGTATCATTGGGCACCTCGTTTTCAAAAAGTTTTTTCAAGGCATCTACTAAATCTTGATTTACTTCCTCGTCAGCATCCAAACTCAAAATCCAATCATATTTGGCTAGCTGATTCCCTTTATTTTTTGTTTCTGAATAACCAACCCATGAGGTACTTTCAACTCTAACACCACTTTGTTTAGCCAACTCAATGGTGGCATCTTCGCTTCCATTATCCAACACCAATACGTCATCGCTTAATGCCAAGAGTGGCTTTACACAACGAATTATATTTCGTTCTTCATTTTTTGTAAGTATAACTATTGAAAGCGGACGCATTTGGTAAAAATAAAAGGTTTATCTTTCCGAAATCAAATTATTTAAAAAAAATTATTTTAGTATGAAGGATCCACACGTTGCTGCATCATTTCCTATAGCGATTCAAGTTGAAAAAGATAAAAACTACGCTTGGTGTACTTGCGGTCTCAGTGAAAAACAACCATTTTGCGACGGCAAACATAAAGAAATAGAAGGTATGCCTTTTAAGCCTTTAGTGGTTAAATTTGAAGAAGATAAGGAAGTTTGGCTTTGTCAATGCAAACATACCCAATCTGCCCCTTTTTGTGATGGTTCACACAAATCCTTGAACCTAGAGAATAAAGCCTAAATTTATTTTTCACTTAGGGCATTCTTGTCGTATCGAACAAAAAAGTATAGGTATAAAACTCGAGAATAACGCATTATAAAAGGCTGTAAAACAATCATGGAGCCTATGATTAAGCCTATGAGTTTATAAATTGAATTGTCTTTCCAAGAAAAATGGCCTAGTAAAAAATATAAGGTAGTAATTGTAATAATGGAGCCTACACTCAAGGCATAGCTCATATATCCTGTTCCATACCAAAAGCCAGGTTCTAATTCATACTTTTGTCCACATACTGGGCAATGCTCTGGCATATCCATAATTTTCTGCAAAGGAAAAAAACTCTTTTGCGTATACATTTCACCTTCACGGCATTTCGGACATTTTCTTTTTAAAATACTTAAAAATCCATTTCGTTTTGTTGCTGTCATTTACCAATTTTTAGTCTACGAGATCTAATTGTCGCTCTCCGATTTGTTGTCGCCACATGGCATAATACAATCCTTTATCTTCTACAAGTTGCTGATGTGCGCCTGTTTCTACTATTTGTCCTTTCTCTAACACATAAATACGATCTGCATGCATGATGGTAGAGAGTCTATGCGCAATTAAAATATTAATTTGATTCTTATCACCTGAAATTTCTTTGACTGTTTTTGTAATAGCTTCTTCTGTAATAGAATCCAAGGCCGAAGTGGCTTCATCAAACACAAGTAATTTGGGTTGTCTTAACAAAGCTCTTGCAATGGAAAGACGTTGTTTTTCACCACCAGAAATTTTCATACCTCCTTCGCCAATGATAGTATCCAAGCCATTTTCAGCGCGACTTAACAAGGTATATGCTGAAGCCTTTTTTAGTGCATTTGTCATTTCTTCTTCACTAGCTTTTGGATTTACAAAAAGCAAATTTTCGCGAATACTGCCAGCAAAGAGTTGGGTATCTTGCGTAACAAAGCCAATTTGGTGACGGAAATTTTCTATATCTAAATTTCTATATGACACTTGATTATACTTAATATCGCCTTCAAGTGGATGATATAAACCAACCAAGAGTTTTACCAAAGTTGTTTTACCCGAACCTGAAGGACCAACAAATGCAATGGTTTCGCCCTTTTTAACTTTAAAGCTAATATTTGTCAAGGCATTTTGACGAGCTGTTTGATGTTTGTAGCTTACTTGTTCGAAGTGAAGTTCTTCAATGTCTTTGATAGTAACTGGGTTTGCTGGCTTTGGCTCTACCGGTGTGTTCATTAACTTTTCGAAATTGTTGAGAGAAGTTTCTGCTTCACGATAAGCCAAAATAATATTGCCTAATTCTTGCAAGGGACCAAAAATAAAAAAAGAAAAAAACTGAAGGGTAATAATTTGCCCCATGGTAAGTATTGAATGAAACGCTAGATATATTAAGGTGAACAAAATACACATACGCAATAAATTCACGAAGGTGCCTTGCACAAAGCTCAAGGCTCGAATGCTTTTTACCTTTTTAAGTTCCAAATTCAGAATTTTTTGGGTTGTAATATTTAACCTTCTGATTTCTTGGTTAGTAAGACCTAAGCTTCGAACAAGTTCAATATTTCGAAGAGACTCAGTGGTGGCGCCTGCTAAGGCAGTTGTTTCTTTGATGATTGTTTTTTGAATGATTTTAATTTTTTTACTTAGCACACTCATTAAAGACGACAATAAAATAGCACCAATAATATAAATCAATACCAATTTAGGATATGTTTGGATAGAATAAATCATCACAAACACTACGCTGACTATGACACCAAAAAGGACATTGATAAACAAAGACATAAATTTCTCACTATCTACTCTTACCTTTTCTAAAACGGCCAAGGTTTCGCCACTGCGTTGATCTTCAAACTTTTGATAAGGTAATTGCAAGGCTCTTTTTAATCCATCAGAATATACATCTGCACCGAATCGTTGAATCACTGTATTCACCGTAAAATCTTGAAACGCCTTAGCGATTCTTGACAGCATGGCAACTCCGACCATGCATCCAATTAGCAACATCACATGTTGTATGAACTCGCTTTGAGAAAACTGCACAGTCACTACTTTGTCTACACCTTGAATAGTTTGTTTAACTCCATATTTCTCAAACACATTCTTCACATAGTCGATTAATTTACCAAAGAAAATAGGGTCACATAGTGAAAAGCCTGTATTCATGGCGGCTAGCAGAAAAGAAAGTAATACAAAATTTTTATATCGAGAAAGGTAATGGAGTAAGATTTTCATATTCGGGGGCGAAGTTAATACTATTCAATGATTAAACTATTGATGATAAACGATTTTGATTGAGTCAGAATTCGACAATTCGCAAATCTACATGTACATTTGCGGCATGAAATCTACCCCTAAATGGCGCAGTATTCTTATAGGAGGTTTGTTTAGCACCTTTATTCCTGTAGGTGCTTACTTATTTTTGAGAATGAATGGCCACGATGGTCATGTTACATTACCAAATCACTATGGTATAGATAAAATAGATAGTTCTATGGTAGAAGGTCTTTGGAAAAAAGATACCACCTTTCATACGATTTCTGAGATAGCCTTGATTAGTCAATTAGGTGATACCATTCATTTAAACGAAGATTTGAAAGGTAAAATATTGGTGGTGAATTTTTTCTTCACTTCATGCAAAACCATTTGTCCGATTCAGAGCAAGAACATGCAATTATTAAATAGAGCCTTTAAAAAGAATGATACATCCATTCGATTTATTTCTATTAGTGTAGATCCAGAAACAGATTCTGTGAGTGCGTTGAGAGCTTATGCAGATAGAATTGGCGTAAACCATGATAAATGGTACTTCATGACTGGAAACAAAGCTGACATTTACAATTACGCCAGAAAAGAGCTTTTTCTTGATTTACCTGAAGGGCAAGGAGATGCTAAAGACTTTATACATCCAGATAAATTTGTGTTGATAGATAAGTATAGAAATATACGTGGCTATTATAACGGGTTAGATTCGGACAAGGTGAGACTTTGCGCGGAAGACATTACTTACTTGATGTTAGAAAAAAACAAGCTGCACGAAAAATCTAGAAGATAATTTTATACATACCATAATGAATACAACAAACTTACTTGAAACTTCGATGAAGAAGAACGATTTTAAAGCTCATATTTTAATATGGGTATTTTCTGCGATTGTTTTTTTAGCCGTCACTATATTAGATAGAATTACTGTGGAAGTTCAACTTGGTTTTGATCCGCACATTTTTGCGATGTTGAGCGCTGCCATTAATAGTGTTGTTTCTATTTTACTCATCGTAGGTTTAGTTACTGTGAAACAAAGAAAATTTGCCTTGCATAAAAATGTGATGCTATTTACTATGGGATTATCAGTGCTGTTTTTAGTCTTTTATATCGCCCATCATTTATTTACAGGAGAAACCAAGTTTGGCGATTTGGATCATAATGGCATGTTGAGTGAGGAGGAAAAATTGATGGCGGGCAGTATGCGTTATGTTTATTATTTTATTATTAGCACCCATGTGACTTTAGCAGGGATTATCATGCCTTTTGTTTTATACAGTGCTTATCGTGCTCTTACTGGAGAATTTGGGCTTCATAAAAAACTAGTCCGTTATACATTTCCTATTTGGTTGTATGTGGCTGTCACTGGCGTGATTGTGTATTGGATGATTTCTCCTTACTACTTGTAGAAATTGATATAAAGTTTTTATTTGATAATTCTTAAAGGTCCCCTATTGATTTTCCACTTTTGCCTTAATGCAAAAGTTGAGCAAAAAATCATTCCTATAGCTATCTGAAGAAGATTTTATCTTCAAAATGCTTTGCAACATGTTGGTATTAGATATAAGTCATTTTTGTTCACTACACTTAATAAGATAGTTTAACGGATAGTCGTTGGTTTTACCCTACTTTCATTTGGACTTGCGAACTTGTATTGCGGCAGGGATAGTAGTGGAAAGCCCGCATCCCGTCTCGTTCTTAAAAACGAGACGGGAAAGGACTTGGAACGAATAGCCCGTATGCCGCCCAAAAAAATCAAATGAATTTGTAGATACTTAATCGCTTTTGTTCACAGAATATTGTACTTTTAAAGGTGAATTCATTCTTAAAAATTATTCTATGAGTCTCGATTGGCAAACTGGTAAAGTCGTCCGTATCGTGGATGAAACCGAAAACACAAGACGATTTTTTATTCAAGTTGAGGGCGCAGACAAATTTGATTTTAAGCCAGGGCAATTTGTGACACTTGATTTACCAATTCATGAAAAGAAAAACAAACGATGGAGAAGTTATTCAATTGCTTCGGCTCCAGATGGCACAAATATTTTTGAATTACTGATTGTATTGGTTGATGACGGATTAGGTACAAATTATTTATTTAAGAATATTGTAGTGGGCGACGAATTGATACTGCGCGGACCAGCAGGTGTTTTTGTGCTGAAAGATCCTATCGAACAAGATTATGTGATGATATGCACAGGTACGGGCATAGCGCCATTTAGAAGTATGTCGCATCATATTTTTAATCATCAGCTACCTTGTAAAAATTTGTATTTGATTTTCGGCACCCGTTTTAAAAAAGACTTATTATACTTTGAAGAGATGAATGCTTTGCAAGAAAAAATGCCAAACTTTCATTATATGCCTACCTTGTCGAGAGAACATTGGGAAGGCAGAAGTGGGTATGTGCATCCAATTTATAAAGAGTTAGCTCTACAAAATCCTCATGCAGATTTTCTGTTGTGTGGATGGAAAAATATGATAGACGAAGCGAGGCAAGAACTGAATTTGTTGGGTATAGATAAAAAACAAATACATTTCGAACTTTATGGATAGCCAACTAAAATAAACACTTAATCATGATTATTATGAATCATACAAAATTACTTCTTACTTTTTTCTTTGCGCTGAATTGCATTTTTACACAAGCACAAACTGTGGTATATAAAAAAATAGCTCAACGCCATGACGACTATACCAACATGAATTGGAAAGGCATAGACTCTATTGTATATGGGTATAATGCAGATGCCTTACAAACAAGTTCAATGGCTATTAAAGGAAATGCAAGCAATGCGTGGGACAATAATTATAAGTATACTACAACCTTTACAGCCGCACAAAAAATTCAGAGTCAAATTAGAGAAAATTGGAATGGGAGCAATTGGGCGAATCAAACAAAATACGAATACGCTTATGATGCGAATAATGATAATGTTCAAATTGATTATTTTATATGGAATGGTGTTACTTGGGGTGCTACAGGTAAAATTACCTACTCGGGCTATACGCCTTATCATAAACCCTCAGGAGAAGTAGTACAATCTTTTACGAGTAATGGTTGGGAAAACATCTCCTTAAAAAGCATGGCCTATGTGAGCAATTCTGACAAGTTGCTTTCTAAAGAAACATATAAATGGGACATCCCAACAAATGATTGGAAAAAAGTGGATCGCTACTATTACAATTATAATCTAGACTCAATTAGCATTATTACAAAATCGGTCCCTAATTGGGCAGAAATTTGGACGAATAGTGATAGATATTTATTCAATTATTCTACATCTCCTTTTTTACTACAAGAATATATCACACAAAAATGGGACACCATTCCGGCTGTAGATTTATGGGTGAATATTAGCAGGAATAGCTATACGTATACAACCACTCAAAAAGTAGAACAAATTGTTTCGGCAGATTATGCGGGCGCCAATAATTGGAATCCAATAAAAAAAGAACAATACCTATATGATTTATCAGACAGAGTCGTAGAAGATTTTACTCAATTAAATAATGGCTCTTGGACGAATGATGTAAGAAAAACCTATACGTATAATGGCAACACTGTTGCACAAGAATTACAAGAAACGGGTTCTGGTTCGGGATGGAGTTTGTATCGAAAAACGAACTTCGATTACGACTCCCACGATAACATGATCTTTAAACAATTGGAAGAATACAATGGAAGTTATACGCCCATCAGTCGAGATTTTTATTATTACAATTCTTTTACTGTGGGTTTATTATCAACTGAATTAACTACAATACAGGCTACGATTTATCCTAACCCTGCTACTACTTCATGTGATATAAATTTGAATACAGATGAAAACAGTTTAGTGAGTATTGAAATAATTGATCTACAAGGAAGGGTGAATACATTAATTACTCAACCATTATTTAAAGGACAAAATAAAATTGAATTACCAATTCATAGTTTAAATGCAGGAAATTATTTTGTAGTTATCACTGATATAAAACAACAAAAAAAGGCTGTTAAAAAATTAGTGATTCGAAATTAAATATGCAATTACCTGAAAAATATTACGCCGTTATTTTTACTTCCATTCGAACTCATGTAGAAGAAGGGTATGAAAGCATGGCTGCAGAAATGGAAAAACTTGCCAGTCAACAGGCTGGATTTTTAGGTATAGAAAGTGCAAGAAGCGAAATAGGCATTACAGTTTCTTATTGGAAAAATTTGGAAGCAATTCAACAATGGAAAAAACATAGCGATCATGTATTAGCTCAGCGTTATGGTCGAGAAAAATGGTATTCTTTTTACAAAGTTAGAATTTGTTGCGTAGAGAGAGAATATGAGTTTGGAGAAGGCAAACCATAATTTTAAAAACCTATATGAGAAACAAATTAGTTTTACGTGATGTTAAATTTTTGGGCGCGCCCCCGAAACTAATTCCATCATCTAAGAGGTAATGGTTCGGGGTCACGTCCTGCGCACTACACGGTAGTTTGCTACGGCCGTTCGCGCGGGCATTCGTTTTTTGCATAATCATTTGTTTTCCCCGTGAAGACTCCAACAAGCAAAGTTTACTTTTTAACTGCACAAGTAGAAATCCCGAACAAAGTATACAATGGGCAAAAGCTAATAAAGCTTGTCAAGGTAAATACTGCGGCTAAGACTAATAAAATAATACCTAAGGTACCCGTAATCACATTGGTGAAATAAAGTGTAGCGATAATAGCTGCGATTACTAATCGGATAATTCTGTCTGCTGAACTCATGTTTGCTTTCATAATAAATATTTTTTGCGTGAATGAAAATTAACCATTGACTATACAATGATTAAAATGCAAAGCTATAGGCAGCAATTTAAGTATGCAGTAACTAAAGTCACTACGATAAAAATAATTCGATACTATCATGATGCTGTATCAACTTCCCTTCTCTTTCAAGCTTCTTCACCAACCTACTGATTACTTCTCTGGCTGTGCCTAAATCACTTGCGATATCCTTATGAGAAATTTTGATTGGATTTTGTTTAGTGATATATACTTTTTCTTGCAAATAATCAAAGAGTCGCTTATCTAACTTAAAATAAATTAAATGATTAATCGTATCAATTAATTCGGCATATCGTAATTCATACTGCTGATAAAATAATAAATTAATTGAAGGAAATTCTATCACCCACTTAGAAACTTTCTCAGAAGGAATAAGCAACGCAGTAGTTTCGGATTCTGTGATAGCAGAAATTTTACTTGCATCACGATGTAAGGCTGAAGAAAAGGACATGATGCAACTTTGTGCAGGTTGTATATAATATAAAAATTGCTCCTTGTCTTCAAAACTTGTCATCACTTTCACTAGGCCTTCTAACACAATAGGTATCACTTTCACAAATTGACCTATCCTAACCAATTCAGTGTGTGGCGGGAAGGTATTAATTTCGGACACTGAATTTATTTGCTCTAACAAATCCTTGCCGAGATAACTAAACTTCTTTTCAATATAATTGCTATCAAACATATGTAGGAGCTACTGATTCGTGCTAAAAATAAATCAAGGTATACTTCAACTTTCAACAGAAGAACATTCAAAGATAGTAACTGCTAATCAACAACTCACTTACTTATTGCTTATTGATGGATTGTTTCATCGAAAATCCAGCGCCATCAAACACATGAAGGAAATACATGCCTTGAGGCAAATTAGCCACATTCATCGTATAAGATAATTGACCTGCCAAAGAAAATGACTTAGTTTGATTGATGATAATTCCATGTAAATCTACCAATTGAATCGTCAACATCTTTTCACTATTTGTATGTACTCGACAGGTGAATTCTTGCTGACAAGGATTAGGAAATACACTTAAGGTGTTTCCAATTTGATCTCTTAAAACATCTATCATGGCTGAGACTTGTTGAATACGACCATCAATATCCATTTGTTGTAAACGGTAGTAATTATGCCCAATCACAGGATTTGCATGCACGGCCGAATACTCAAGTAAAGATTCGCTGTTGCCATTGATCGACTTACTTTTTAATGTAGAAATTGTTTCGAATTTTTTGGCATCTGTACTAAATTGAAGCATATAAGAATCGTTATTCAATTCACTCGCACTTTGCCAATTAATTTCATTCACCTCATTTTCTTGTTTACCCCAAAATGCACCTACTAAAACAGGCAATGGAATATTCACAATCGATGTATGATATCCAATTGCAGGATTATTTGTGCCACTTGTCACCAATGGCCCATCATAATCTACGCGAATTCTACCTTCAGATCCTGCAGCACCTGTTCCAAAATAAGGGGTACCTGCAACATTAGAAGCACCACCGATACCGCCAATGGCCGACAACAACCCATTATGCACAAATGATGGAGAAGCCAACCAAATAGTTCCGCCTGATCCACCTGCACCACCGCCACAATTGCCCACATCATCAGAACCACCATTTCCACCATTACTTGATATGGATCCGTTAATTGTGATGCTTGTTGCTGCGTTAATTACAACTAATCCACCACCAGCACCGCCACCGCCAGCGCCACATTGGTATCCTCCAGAACCACCACCTCCTCCAGAACCACCAGGCAAATTAGTGACCATGATATTCCCGTTTGCTGGTCCGCCTATACCATTGGTTGCACTTGCATTCCCTCCATTATTGGCATATCCACCACCGCCGCCGCCACTCCAATTCCTTCCTTTATTACCAGCACTGCCATCACCCACACCGTCTTGTGCATCTATAGGCCCTAGAGTCGCTGAATAAGAACCACTACCTCCATTACCGCCACCAGAAACACCAATACCGCCTGCACCGCCATTTGTATAAGTCACACCATTCGCACCATTGCCTCCATTGGCAATAAGTTGTCCATCAATTAAGGCACTTCCTGTACAACGAATAATGAGGGGTGTGGTTCCGGTCACTGTAACCACTACGCCTGGTTGTATCGTAAAATTGGTATAATTATAAGTTCCTCCAGCAAGTGTTGTATTGCTAGTGGCATTGTATACACCATCTGCACCTGTGCCTGTATTATAAGATAGTTGTGCGGAGGATTGTTGATTGACACCAAATATCAAAGCGATTGACATAAAAGCAATACACAGTCTGTATTGAAAAAGTTGAATTGTATTCATAAGATAGATGATTTATATGTAAACTTAATAAAAATCCAATGAAACAAATGTATGGCTGAAATTATTTTAAGCTTTCTTGAATTTTGGGCGCGCCCCCGAAACTAATTCCATCATCTAAGAGGTAATGATTCGGGGTCACGTCCTACGCACTACACGGTAGTTTGCTACGGCCGTTCGCGCGGGCATTCGTTTCTTGCATGATCATTTCGAACAAGAAATTATGGTGGTTTCAAACCTTGCCGATGAAGACAATACATTCACCTAGCCCCGATTGTAGCAAGCTACCGTGTAGCGCGAAAAGCGGGCTCGAATGTTGATAGAAAGAAAAAGATGATGCTACAAAAACTATTTA
>JAGNOY010000353.1 GCA_017989935.1 Chitinophagaceae bacterium | reverse complement strand
AATTACAATTAGATGCTGATATTATTTCTTTTCACTTGCCACAGAATAAAGAAACCTTGAACTATTATAATGCTGATTTCTGCATGTCTGTGAAAAAGCCCCATATTCTCCTCAATAGCTCACGTGGAGGTATAGCACCTACTTCAGTGATTCTTGAAGGACTCGCCCAAGGAAAAATTACAGGTGCATGTTTGGATGTATTATCCGAAGAAAGTCTTATTCATACTGAGTTACAAAAAGAAAACAACCTGATTCAACAACTGCTTACTTATCCTGTTATACTAACACCTCACATTGCTGGCTACTCTTTTCAAGCTATCGAAAAAATGTCTGATGAAATTATGCATGCACTCATTCAACATGGATTCCTCATTTCTTAGTAACACAAAAGTGGTATTGTAACTAAGTCTATTCTGTTAGACATTTGTATCGTTTAAAAGAAATCATTTTTTGAATCAAATCAATCTAACTCCGTTATTGTGTGCGGAGTTTTTTTAATTAATCAACACTTGTTGCCTATCAACATCCTTGCTTTAGAAAAAAATATAGAGCGCTTCGACTAGCATTCTTTACTCAAGCCCTTTATCTTTGCGCCATGGTTTATTATGCAATTGGCACTATGAGCGGTAGCTCTATGGATGGATTAGATATCGTATTTGCTAGTATCGAAGAAAGAGGAGGCCAATGGTCTTACGAAATTATTCAGGCCGATTGCATACCCTTCCCCTTAGAATGGAGTGCCCAATTATCTCGTATCACCTCTTTAAGCGCTAAAGAACTTTTGTTAGCTCATACAGCCTTTGGTGCCTGGATGGGACATACCATCAACAACTTCATTCAACAATATCAACTCGAACATAAAATACATCTGATTGCAAGTCATGGCCATACCGTGTTTCACGAACCCGCTTTAGGCATGACTTTTCAAATGGGCGACGGCGCTTCAATTGCAGCCATCACGCAACTTCCAGTTGTGAGCGATTTGAGAAATATGGATATCGCACTCGGTGGACAAGGTGCACCTATCGTACCTATAGGAGAAAAGTTATTCTGGAAAGAGTTTACTTATTTTTTAAACATTGGTGGCATCGCCAATATCAGCATACATCAAGAAAAAACAATCGCTTTCGATGTTTGTCCAGCCAACAGGGTATTGAATTTATTAGCCAATGAAATAGGAAAATCTTTTGATGCACAAGGCGAAGAAGCTTCCAAAGGCACACTAAACCATGCGCTACTCAACGAGTTAAATGATCTTGACTATTACACTTTAACTCCACCCAAATCATTGTCTAACGAATTCGGTATTGATACGGTTTTTGCCATAATTCAAGCATCTAACCTATCTATTCAAGATAAATTGTGTACCATGTGCCATCACATAGCCATGCAAATTGCTGCACATATTCCAGCTTCAATCCATGCAACGAATAGCAAAATGCTCATCACAGGTGGCGGCGCTTTAAACACTTTTTTAATTGATTGCATACGTCAAGAAGTAAAAGCGAAACATATCGAAGTAGATATCCCGCCTATCGAATTGATACAAAATAAAGAAGCCTTAGTGATGGCTTTAATCGGTGTGTTGCGTTGGCGCGAAGAAGAGAATGTATTATCTTCAGTCACAGGGGCTTCAAGAAGTAGCGTAGGCGGGGCACTTTGGATGGGACAAGTTTAAATGATTTTGGGGCGTGTCTCGTTAGGCAAGCAAAAGTATGTCTTGCCGAAAACTTTGATATTGCCTAACGACACCGGGCTATGCGCTGCAATCCATCTCGTTTTGAAGAACGAGATGGGATTTTCGCTACTATCCCTCACGCAAAATCGTACAAGAGAATTTATCGGTTTTAGACATAGTGAATTTGGTGATTAGAAAGTACGAAAGTTTAAATTTAGGATCCCAAACGTACAAGTAACAAACAGAAAGTATCCATCATTGCAGGTATCTGTCTATCACAATCCAAGGCTCTTTTGATCCTGTCGATTGTCAAATATCCTGAGTAAATCTATGTGAGTTTCAAAAACTTCAAAGTACAAAGTATGAAATTCTGACAAGACGTACTTTCGAATATTATCTGCATTTTCATACCCCATAAATGAATGAGGATTCAATCTTATCCAGTCCAACGTGTTAAATAAATTATTTAAAAAATCCTGTACAATTTGAAGAGGCCACTTTCTATCAAGAAACTCCAAAATATTTTCTAAGTCTTTATCAGCTTCTGGTGACCAAATCAATGGTTTAGCCAATACCATACTTTGAAGTATATTTTGAAACAATTTTATCATGAGAAATTCCCTTACCCTCTCTTATCGATTCTTGTGCTTTTTCAACTCCGTTTCTTTGCACTAGACTTAACGAGTCAAGAACAGATTTATCTTGACTATTCATCTTATTTTGAATAAAATCAAATACTTCTTTGAGTACATCGTCTTCCAATGTATCTACTTGGCGAAGAATATTTAATTTAAGGTCTGAAGAATTCATAAATTAAAAATAAGGAAAAATAATTATTTTAATAGATATTTTTGAAACCAACATAAGGCTAAAATTTGTATTTGTTTCAAATTATCCTTGAGATTATCTTTAAATTTATATTGCCATTTCAAGTTCGTCAACATGCTCAATACTACAAGGCTCATCCTGAAACCATTAACTTATAAGCAATTGCTTAAATATATCATGACAGATTTTTCACTTGAAACCGAATTTAATTTAGCCCATATCCCGCGGCATATTCCAATTGAGTTAAAAGAAGCACTTGATGAAACCATTATTCCTCAAGTCGCAGACACAAGCAAAAATTATTTATTCTCTACACTATGGACCATCATTTCTAAAAAAGACAATGCCATGGTCGGTGATATTTGCATCACAGGTGAACCAAATGTATCCGGACAAATTGAAACTGGTTATGGTACTTATGAAGCTTTTAGAAATCAAGGTTATATGACCGAAGCAGTTGGAGCGATCATGCAATGGGCTAAATCTATAGAAGAAGTAAAATCTATAC
>JAGNOY010000352.1 GCA_017989935.1 Chitinophagaceae bacterium | reverse complement strand
TTACACAACATGTGGATCAACTTGACAAATCAAAAAAGATACTTTTGTTTTGTCACGCTGGTATTCGAAGTCTAGAAGCGCTAGAAATTTTAGTTGAAGATTATCATTTCGAAGAAGTATATCATCTAAAAGGCGGGTTAATCCGTTGGCCAGAAATTAAATAAAATAGCATGTCAGAAAAAAAAATCAAACAAGTATTTAAGCAAGGGCCCATTTCTCCTATCTTTATTGGAGAGAGCATTGCAGCACATTCTAGAAAAAAAGACATTGGTGCACATAGCATCTTTTTAGGTCAAGTCAGAAACGATAAGAAAGAAAACAACATAGTTAAAGCTATTGAGTACAGCTGTTATGAAGAACTTGCGAATCAACAACTCCATATCATTCGAGAAGACATGTTTAGCAAATATCCTCTGACTTGCTTACATATTTATCATAGTCTTGGAGAAGTACAAGCTGGTGAAATTTGTTTGTTTGTATTTACTTCATCTCCACATCGTAAGGCAGCTATAGAAGCTTGCGAAGAAATCGTAGAACGGGTAAAAAAAGAAGTCGCTATCTGGGGTAAAGAAATTTCCGAAGATGAAAGTTATGTGTGGAAGGAGAATAAATCAATTGAATAGAGAAAATCTTTAAGGATGAATTGCCGAAATATTCTGTTGACTATTTGTATCAAAAATAGGATAATCGAACCCATCCGCATAGCCATCGCCGTTTAAATCGGTGTTGACATACACGCCATTTACATTCTGCTGGACATCCATATCAAAAAGTGGATAATCAAAACCATCGATATATTCATCTTGATTCATATCTCCAGTGAATAAACCATACACCCCTGCAGACAAATAAGCTAAATTATTTCCATAGGCCTTGTCGACACCTGTGGTAAAATCGTAACTACAGTTTGCAGAAATCGGTACAGCAAGTTTACTCCATACGCCAATAGAATGTCTATGCTGGATATCAATATAATAATTCCCATTAAGAAGGGGAAAAATTGCCGTCCCATGTCCGAGCGTACTCAGAGAAACAGTCAAAGGGCCTGCTACAATGGCATAAGGAGAGCTCGAATTTCTAAGTATGACTTGGATATCATCACAAAGGGTGCTTGAATTTCCGATACCTTGATTCATTTTTACAGCTTGCATTTGACCTACCCCATTCATATAACCTTGTAAAAAAACTTTTAGATTCAAGGTTGTAAAACAAGGTGTAATTGTGATCGAGGCAGGATTAGAAACTTTTGTACAGCCATCTATATTCGTATAAGAATAGGTATAAGTTGTGCTAGGGCCAGTATAAGGATTCGCCACACTAAATACTCCACCAATTGGCGTTGCAGTTAAAGTTACTGAAGCACCAGTACATCCTGAAGCAGGACTCGCTGTAACTATAGGAAATGTATTAATTTCTTCTATAGTTAAATTCATTGACCCGCTTGAAGTACCACTTCCTTCAAGCACCACATAATAAGTTGTGTTAGGATTTACTTTTGACTTTAAAGAAGCCGAACTGCCAATGCAATATGGCCCATTATCATCATTAAAAAATAATTGTGTGCCGCTTGCATTCAGTAAGTGTACGACCGAATTAATCGATGAACCACAAGTAGAAATTTTTAATGAATCACAGCATGGACCAGTTTGTACTTTAATAAAAATATCTGGTGATGTCTGTGGATTCGCGCCGAGATACATACTTGTAAAACCTGTTCCTGTTTGCGTGTTGAGTACTTTTGTATATGGTAATGTGGCTAATATTGGATTGGCAAATGTATTCCCACGAGGGGTACTTCCGCATCCTGAGGTTGATAATAAACCGTAGTTAGCATTATACACTATGTCATTCCCATAAGTAGTGATATTGGCAAACTGCCCATTGGTCGTTAGCTCTCTAGCAGCATGACAATCTTGATCAAATGTCCATGCAAGCCAACCAATTTTTCTAGGACAAGCTTCTTGAAGTATGATTGGATATAAAGTTGCTAAGCTTATTTGACCACAGAAAGCATCATCTTGAGAAATAGCAATTTCTCCCAACACAAAACACCGATTTGAATCTACAGCTTGATTTAATTTAGCCTGAACTTGAGCTTGTGTGCTTGCATATCCAGACCAATAAGCATGTGCACTAAAAATAATATTATGTATAGGATCATTATTGAATAAACTATTAGACATCAACATTAAATCACTGGATGACTGACCACAATCGGGTGCATCAATCATGATGGGTACTGTAACACCCAAACCACGTAAAGAGCCTATTAATGCATTATAATTCGATGTAAATGTAGATCTTGCGGAAGCTGCAGCCCCACTCCATTGTACGTAACCAAATTCATTGGCTATATTGATGATTAAATAATCTTTATGTGCAGTAATTAAACTTTGAACAGCAGCAGATTTCCACCAATTCGAAATCGTTGAATTAAAATAGGTCCAGTTATTAGAACAAGTACCATCATGAATTTCCAAAATAGGAATCAGGCCTTTTGCATGACAATAAGCAATGATATTACTCAAATGTCCATTTGTCAAATAGCCTTGCACGGTGCCTGCCGTTCCACCACTTCCCGGAAGATCGCGCCAATGTGTGCCTGAAGTATACCAAGGCAAGCGAATGCCATTTGCACCTGTCATGGCAAATTGATCAATCTTTGCTTGATACTGTGCAGGATTAGACAAACTAATGCTTCCATCATCAATCAATGGATAATTGACGCCCCTGAGTATAATGGTATCTCCACTGCTGTTCATTAAATAACGACCATTTGTTTGTAAGCTTGCACTATACATTTCTTGAAAGAAAAAAAATATACCTAAAAAAGTGAAGATAATTTTCATGATATTAGAATTAAATGATGGTAGAATATAATTGGTCTTTATGCCTTAGTTTTTGATCCACTTAATAACAGGCATCTTATCTGCATGTATAAAATAAATACCATTCGATAAGGCTGGCAAATAAATTTCAAGTTCGGATTGATCTTGTTGATGGTAAATTTTAATAC
>JAGNOY010000351.1 GCA_017989935.1 Chitinophagaceae bacterium | reverse complement strand
GCTTTATACAACAAAATAAAACCATCAACATCGACCCTGTTTCCATGTTGCATCAAGGGAAATACTACACCTCAATTATAGGTTACGGATGTCAGACTGTGCAAGATTCTATTGACATTGAAGTACAAGCATTACCTTCTTTGCAAGTTAATATAAATACGATACCAGAATTTTGTGTAGGTACTGGAAATGGTTCAATACAAGTTCAAGTGAATGGCGGTTCTGGGAATTATATGATTTGCAAAGATGGTGGACAAGCAAATTGTTTAAATGGCAATGCGGTAAATTTTAATTATATACAAACTGGAAGTCATGTTGTATTTGTAACAGATCAATTACGCCCAGATACTTCATGGGCTTATGCAGCTGTGGTTCAAGCGGGTAGTGCACCTGCTGTGCCTATTATTCCTACCGATATTTCGGTATGTCAGTATGATACCTTAATCTTAAGTGGAAGTACTGCCATAGGAAATACCATACAATGGAAAAAATCAGGAAGCGCTTATGTATTCAATGGCAATATAGTTACAATTCCACAAGCGAGTCTGCAAGATGAAGGCATTTATTATGCCAAATCAATTGATCCGAATGGTTGTGCTTCAAGTCAAATTGCTGTGAATGTGCATATTGGGTTCAAGCCCTTGATACAGGAAGTGCATGTGAATTGTAATACAAATTTGTTGGCAGATTTAATCGTGGATGCTGATGCTTCATTAGGTAATTTAGCCTATTCTCTTGATGGAATCACTTATCAATCTTCAAATACTTTTTTAAATATCAGTGGAGGTTTGCATCATGTTTATGTAAAAGAGTTATTAGGTACTTGTGTTTCCATGGTTGAGGTGCATGTGCCTAATTGTGCTTGTATACAATCTACACCCATACAATTTGATATAGCTTCTTTGTCTTGTAGTAACGCACTTATTCCTATAAGCGCCATGTTTAATAACACTGTACAAGGTCATTGGTCTTCTGAAGGTTCAGGTTACTTTACACAAGTCAATGGAAATTCACCTCTACAAAGTAGCTATCAACCTTCCGCGGCTGATTTACAGAAAGGCATGGTGAAATTGATTTTAAATACAGATGATCCAGATGGAGTAGGGCCTTGCGAAGCCGAATCAAATTTCTACTTAGTCTATTTGTTTGATACCATGCATTCTATTCAAATTACTGGAGATACTCAATTTTGTCAAGGCGATCAGATTAAGTTGCAATCAAATGGTATTTATTCATCAAAATGGAGTGGACCGTCTGGATTTTTAGGAAAGGGACAAGGATTTATCTTGAATCATGTTTCACCAGCTCAATCTGGAAAATATTATGTTGAACTTGAAGGTCATAACTGCCCATTAAAGAAAGATTCTATAGATATTCAAATAGCAGTCGCACCAAATCTGGTGATTAGTCAAACTACGATTCCAGAAAAATGTGCTGGACAAGGAAATGGACAAGTTCAGTTTGATATTTCTGGCGGAAGTGGAATGTATCAAATAGAATACGGTCGCCCATTCACAAGCATGCAAGGAAATTCACCTATAAATATAAAATGGTTAAGCGCAGAAACTTATACTTTTTATGTGGCAGACAAAACTTGTCCGAATGCGAAAGATAGTCTGGATGTTATTCTCCCTGCAGGATATCTAGTTCTTCCTCCTTTGGATGCTTTTTACAATGCACCCGTATGCGAAGGAGAGAATTTGATTTTGCAAACTACAGCTTCTTCGACTTCTCAATTTGTTTGGACACAACAAGGAAGTGTGTTCGAAGAAATAGGAAATCCTATAACACGCCTTGAATCTAATAGAGATATGAGTGGCAATTATACAGTAAGTCGAATGGAAAATGGATGTTTATCTGTTCCATTGCATCTTCAAGTCAAGGTTTTTGAGCAACCTGAAATTCAGCAAATAGATACGCTTTGCGAAGAAAGCATCAACGGAGGCAAAATCATCATTCATGCACAAGTGAAGGGTGATGATACATTAGAGTATGCTTTAAATAATGGGGCTTATCAAGAGAGTCCTGTGTTTGAGGGATTGACAAATGGGATGTATCAAGCCCATGCGCGGGTAAAAGGGAGTGATTGTATTGCCACGCAAAATGGTATTGAATTGTATTGCCACTGTGATTGTAACAAAACAAATACAGTGGGCATCTTTCCGAATCCCAATACTGGTTCATTTATGCTGAGTATTCAGTTAATAGAAGAAGTAGATCAAGCTGATGTTTCGCTCATTGATTTATCTGGTCGAATTATCTTTAAGCAAGACTTAATTCTTCATGGATTATTGGCTGAGATTCCATTAAAAATCGATGGCTTGGTACCTGGTGCATATTGGTTGAAAGTTAACCTAGGATTAGAAAAATCAATTTTACCGCTACAAATCAATGATTAAGGTATAAAAATTTGTTTAATATTATTTTTGGCACAAAATTTGAAAGTAAAGCAACAGAAAAATAAACACGAAAAAATATGAAAAGAAATACTCAACCTAAAGGTCCGTTAAAAAGAGTTAAAACGCTCATCGTAAATGCTTTTCATAAATTACTCGAATTAAGATATGTCCCATAATATTCATTGTTAGTCAAAGTTGTTTTTAGTTTTTAGTTTTTTAGTTTTGTATTTGATTGTTTATTAGAATTTAAACCATCCATTGCGGGTGGTTTTATTCTTTTATAGCCCAGTAAACCTTTTGAATTTGTATATTTGATTCCTTTAAAATACTACTATGTTCAAATTTATCACTTTCATCGCTATCGTAATCGGGCTCTGTTGTTTTATTCCTCAAGAAGTCTTTTCGCAGACAATCATGTTGACCATGAATCCTAGAAATCAATATGTAAGCGGAGGTATAGGTATCGGTACGATCATCGCCATCATTGCTTCATGGTCTAGAAATAGTTCGATTTTGTGGGCTATACTTCACGGATTTTTAGGATGGCTTTATGTGATTTATTTTGTGATCACTCGATAAAACTTGTTTTGGCTGACAGTTATTTAAATACTGTTAGTATAAATATAAAACCCCATTCATA
>JAGNOY010000350.1 GCA_017989935.1 Chitinophagaceae bacterium | reverse complement strand
ATTGGCTTTGAAAAACTGATTTTAAAAAACAAACAACTCAGGTTATATTTTGTATCAAATCCTGATTCGCCCTATTTTGAGAGTGACACCTTTAAACATTTGATTGAAGTATTGCAATTTCAGGTTAAAAATGGCAGGCTGAAACAAGTAGGCACTCAATTTATGGTTATTATTGATGGGCTGCATAGCATTGATGATGTGTTGACACTTTTAGAATTAATGACTATGAAAAAAGTGGCTCCAATTGTGTCGACCGAAGAAAATCAACTGAATACTGAAGCCTAAAGGCAAGTTGAATCTTGTATTGCGGCAAGGATAGTAGCGAAAAGCCCGCATTCCGAGAGGCTTATCGAAATTTACATTTTACTAGAAACAAACTAGCCGATTCGGAAGTGGACTTGCAGCGGATAGCCTGTGTGCCGCCCTAAAAACAACTAAAATAACTGAATAAGCAACGATTGAAAGAATCAGAGAAACTTACCCACACATGTGAATTACTATTTAAGTGATGGTATAAGGGAAATATTACATTTACCCTTCAAAGACGAATATTATGACCATAGAAGAAATCATGTTACAAAGCGAAGCCTTGATATTTGGGTCTGACAAACCTTTAACGAGCATTGATATTGCGCAACTTATTCGCGATGCAGCCTCAGAAGAGGAAGTAGATTTAGAGAAATTACCAAGTGCCTTAGAAGCCATAGTCGAAAAATACGCATCTGATTTTTATCCATTCGAAGTGAAGCAGATTGGTGGTGGTTTTCAATTTTTGAGTAAAAAACAATTTTATCCTGCATTGGCGAAATTGAATGGCGAAAAATACACCAAAAGGCTTTCGACAGCTGCGATGGAAACTTTAGCAATTATTGCTTATAAACAACCAATTTCTAAAGGAGATATTGAAAGTATTCGTGGCGTGAATTCAGATTATTCTGTACAAAAATTATTAGAAAAAGAGTTGATTGTAATAACTGGACGTAATGAAGACATGGTTGGGAAACCACTTATTTATGCGACTTCGAAGTCATTTATGGATTATTTAGGCCTGAATAGTTTGGATGAATTACCTAAATTAAATGAGATTTTACAACAAGAATTGATTGAGCCTACTGCTGCCAGTGAAGCTATCCCAGAATCAACAACGCAAATGTTGGTAAGTGAGTCTGGCGAATTGATTGAAGTTGAAAAAACAGAAGGCCAAAACGTAGCTGAATAGCCTTGTTTAACAATTTGTGTTCGTTGAATTAAGGAATTAATTCTCTTCGTCTTTCAATAATAATTTTACAAATTGGTTTACTTCATCTAATCGAGCTCCGTTTAAGGAGTAGTGAATGTTTTTTCCATCTCGATTCGTTTGAACAAACTCTGCCCTTCTTAAAATGGCTAGGTGTTGAGAAGCAACCGATTGCTCAACACGTAATTTTACATAAATTTCGGTTACAGTGAGGTTGTCCTTTTCTTCAAGCAATTTAATAATTGATTGTCTGAGTTTGTGGTTAATGGCTCTCAGAATAGCTGCGGCTTTTTTAACATCCAAATAATTGATCCTGGATACAGACTTGTTTTCACCTTCGTTGAGTGAGAAAATGTTAGAAGTAGATTTTCCTTGTTCCATTGTTTTTTAATAATTAATTTAAAATGTTTTAAAAAAAAATATATACAATTCACAATGTCAAATTGCTGCATGTTAACTATTTCTTTGGTAAAAGTAATAATATTATTAAAAAATCAAATGTTTATAACTTGTTTATTTTGTTAATGAAGACATTTTTCAGATAAAAGGGTTCAGCATGAACAAGATCAGCCCATTTTTTTTCGATAAAATTCTTCCAAACAGTTCGATGAATGACCTCTTCTGTAGGCTCAATTAAAGCAATTTCTGGAAAAAATTCTTGTAAATTATCATCTGTCGAGAAAATCTCAGCCTGCTCTTGGTTGAGTAATTTTTTAATATCCTCCTCAATTCTTAATGAAGGGCTATGAAGTGTTTCCCCATCTGCCTTGTAAAATGCCGAAAAATATTCTTGCTCACGGGCTTTAAGCACCACGGCAAAATTCATATCAGTGCTACCAATCACCTGGGCACTATGCAAATCTAATTTATTCAATAAGATCAAAGGGAGTTCTTTTGCATAACAGATCCCTTTTGCTGTTGCCAAAGAAATTCTCAAGCCCGTGTAGGAACCTGGCCCGTTAAGGACAGCCACCGCATCTATATTTTCCCAGGATTTCTGGGCTTCTTTAAGCATATCCGCCAAATGCAGATTAATTTGACTTCCATGATCTTGTTGTTGAATATTGCTTCGTCGAGCGATGATTTCATGCTCATTCATCAATAAGATTTGTGAAACAGCTTCACTTGTATCAATATAAAAAATAGTAGACATCTTGCAAAAGTAATTGCCAAAGATCAAAATCAAACATGGCAATTAGAAACTTAAGTTTTACATTAAGTCTTTGTAAGCTTTATTGCAAGGTAGTTTCATGATTTATGACGTGTGAATGAATTGATTCTGAATTTCTTTTCTATTTTTACTCAATGAAAAAACAAATTATACAATCAAATTCAGCACCTGCTCCTATTGGCCCCTATAACCAAGCGGTTGCAGCCAATGGATTATTATTTATGTCTGGGCAAATTGCCTTAATACCTGGAACAGATGAACTAGTTCAAGATTCTATCGAAAATGAAACAGTACAAGTGATGAAGAATCTTCAAGCCGTATTAGAAGAAGCTGGTATCAATTTCGACCATGTAATTAAAACAAGCATCTTTTTAACCGACATGGCAGATTTTGCCAAGGTAAATTCAGTGTATGCAAACTATTTTAGTCGTGATTTTCCTGCCAGAGAAACCATTGCTGTCAAAGGACTTCCTAAAGGAGTTCGTGTAGAAATTTCTATGATTGCTTCTATGAATATTTAAGGTTGAATTAGATTGAATCAACATTTTATGCAATGATTCTTAGAATGTATTTGATAAATACCCAATAGAGGGTAGACTATTTTTTGATGTACTTACTACTTTTGTTGTGAACC
>JAGNOY010000040.1 GCA_017989935.1 Chitinophagaceae bacterium | reverse complement strand
GTTAGGGTGTTGTGTGTTAATAAGCTCATAGGCTTCGGTAATATTACTGGCTTCACCCAAGAGTTGTATGGAGGTGAATTTAGTAAGCAATTGTTTGAGAGTATTTCTTCCTGATACTTCATCATCAACAATAATGGCCTTTAAGTTAGGGTGGGTCATGACTGAATGGGAATTATGAGTTGTACTAAAGTTCCTTGCATGTTAGGATTTATGTCGGACTTATCAAGAATATTACATTCGATTTGCATATTGAAATTTTCGTTGATTAAGTCAATACGATCTTTAGTAATTTTCATGCCTAATGATTTGTGTTTATCTAGGTTTTTGTTTTTTACTTTATTTGCTTGATGAATGCCAATTCCGTTATCTTCTATATCTATGAGTAACCTGTTTTTTTGTTTTTTAATTCGAAGAAATAATAAGCCTTGTTCTTGTGAAGGTAGATATTTAATACCATGGTTAATTGCATTTTCGATATAAGGTTGAAGCATCATGGAGGGTATTTCGATTTGTTCTATCTCCTCGAGGTTTTCTAGTTCGAGGTTAAATTTAAAAGGGTGTTGTAATCTAAGGTTTTCGAGTTGAATGTATTGTTCTAAAAATTGGATTTCTTCTTGTAAATATATCCAATTTCGTTTGGATAATTGTAAGGCTGCACGAATGAGTTTAGAAAATTTAGAAACGAATTGTGTAGCTTGAGTAGGTTGATTTTGCATGATTAAATCTTGCAATACATTCATACTATTAAAAATAAAATGCGGATTCATTTGTGAGCGCAAGGCTTCGAGTTCTGAGCGCACCATGCGATGTTGTAAGGCGGCTTTTTTTTCTGCTTTGATTCGGATATATTTTTTGAGCCATATAAAGAAAAGGATGTTGATTAGAATAAAAGCAAATGCGGCAATGATTTTGAAGGCGATGGTTTGCCACCATTTAGGTTGAATGGTAAAATCAATATGTTTGACACTTGTTGAGGTATTATTTGTTGTGGATGCTCGAATGGTGATTTTATAATGGCCTGGTGCAAAATTATTGATATCAATAAACCGTTGTGAGGTTTGGGTCCAGTTACTTCTGTTCGGTGAAATGTTGTATTGGTAGGTAATTTTTTCGGGTGCTGATAATTCTATTCCGGTGAAATAAATAATCAGATGTTGGTGGTCAAATAAGTTTATTCTTTTGTTGTCGGAGAGCGGTTTGTTATCGATAGTAATGAGATCAATATTTAATTGAACTTGTTTAGGTGTAATTGCATTTTCATCGACCATTACGAGTCCATCATTGGTTGCCAGGTAGGTGGTATCATTCATGGCAATGAGGTCGTTTATTTGATCGCTTGGTAATCCGTCTGACATGGAGAAGGATTTGCTTTGGATAATTTTGTGTTGATTATTTATCCAAAATTTTACATAGCCTTTGTTTGTGGCTGCATAAAATTTATGATGGTCGGCTTTGAGTTTAAGAATATTATAACTTGGTAATAGTGAGTTTTCGGGTGAAAGGGTGTCAATAATTTTATTGTTCTTAATGCGAATAATGCCTTGTGTGTTAGTGCCAATTAAAAGCATGCCTTCATGTGCCACAATGGTATTAATTCGACAGTCGATAGATGGTGATGTAGGTTGCTTGTTTAGTTGCTGAGTTTTGAGGTTGTATGATTTTAATCCTTCTAATCCGCCAAGCCATAAAAGTGAATCTTGAAATAATGTTTGTGAGAATATTCTATTGGTGGATGTTTTGTGGGTGACTTGCTGACGTTTGGTATTATATAAAAATATTTGGGAGCCAATAGAAAACATGATGCAAGAATCGTTGAGTATGCAAAATGATTTGGAGTTAGGGATAATGATTCTTTTTTTTGATTCTGGTTTAACTAGCCATGCACCTTCGTCATTTGATACAACTATGGCATTGTTTGATTCGCCAATTTGTAAGATTCTATTTCGTTTGGTTAATGTTTCTGATAAATCTATGAGTTTGGTTTTGTTTTTATTTTTGTCAGTGACAATGATATTTCCATCGTTGGTGCCGAGAAGAAATTGTTCTTTTTCGTTTTGAAAAATTGAGTAAAGAAAATTTGATTTTAAATCGGGGTAGTTGTAATGGTAAATGGCTTTATTTTTTAAAAGATAAAGGCCTTTATCACTAGTGCTAATCCAAACGTTTTTATGTTGATCTTGATAAACTTTTTGGACATCCGTATTTTCTATGGATTTGATCAGATGGCCTTTTTTAAGAGATTCGAAATTTTCTGCGAAATAGAGCACAGATTCGTTTTTAGCGATTAACCAAAAACCTAATTCGTTGATATATAATTTATCAATGAATTGTGAAGTTATGCATGAATTTATATAGATTAATTGATTGTTTTTAAGTTGGTATACTTTAATTGTTTTACCATCAATTATATACGCGGTATCTTGAGAGAAAAATATTTTTTGATAGAATTTTTTATCTAGTTGCATTAAGGTGTCTTGACGACCATTGTGCAAAATGCTAATATAGTTTGGGGTAAAGCTTGGTTTATGAGAACTTAAAATGAGTAAGTTTTTGTTGTTGGTTACAAAGAGATTATCAGGTGTGATTTGATATTTAATTTTTGGGACACCATGAATAATTTCTATTAATCCTTTTCGACTGCCTAGGAACAATGAAGAGTCGATATTTGCAGAATTCAGAAAGGTAAAATTGTCGAAATCTCTGAGTGAGGGATCTTGTTTAGAACTGATAATTTTTCCTTGATGGTAATAGAGTAAAGATGATTTATCTGAGAAGCAACTAAACCAAATTTTTCCGGTATTGTCTTCTGCAACTGCGATAATTTCGTTGTTGTCGATACCATGTTTGGCATCGTAGGTGGTAAAGTTATATCCATCATATTTTACTAAGCCGGATTCGGTGCATATCCACAAATTACCTGATTTGTCTTGTTGGCAGCCATAAATATAGGCGTTTGGGAGCCCTTGACCTGTAGAGATGTGGGTATAAGCATGATGCTGACTAAATCCTATAAGGCTAGAGAAAATCATGAAAAAGTTCAGCAAGAGCTTTTGGAGAGGCATGTCTCAAATATAAGTCTTGATGTTTGAATTTGCAATGTAGTGATAACCAAGAGGTTGATATGCAGGAAAGTGTCTCGAACCATTATTTGGAGGTTATTGTGGCAAGGATGGAACGGATACCCCGCAAGCATCGTTTCGTTCTTCAAAACGAAACGATGCTGAGGAGTATGAGTGACAGCCTGTGTGCCACCCCAAAAAAAGGTTGATAAATCTTAAAACACATTCAATATGATATTTACTTGACATTATTTGTTTAATAAGGTTATGTTTACAAAACTTAACATTAGAAGAAAAATTTAGATTTTATATTTGCCAGCATGGTTAAAAAAATAGTGAAAGGCACTAAAATTATCCGTGATATTAGTTGGTTGTCGTTCAATGAACGTGTGTTGCAAGAGGCAAAAGATAGCTCGGTACCTATCAGTGAGCGACTTAGGTTTTTAGGTATATTTTCTAATAATTTAGATGAATTTTTTCGTGTTCGGGTGGCGACCTTAAATCGCATGACAAGAATCGGCAAGAATGCAAAAATGTATCTAGAAGATAAGCCTGCAATTATCTTGAAGCATATTCAGCAAACTGTGCTGGTTCAGCAGAAAGAATTTGAGACTATTTACAAGAATATTTTGGTGGAACTGAAGCGCCAAAAGATTTTGTTGGTGAATGAGCAGCAGTTGAATAAAGATCAAAAAATATTTGTAGAGCAATATTTTAATCAGTATGTGAGAACGAATATTTCGCCTTTGATGATTGAGAGTATACCGGAATTGCCTTTGTTACATGATAAGTCTATTTATTTGGCATGTATTTTAAGTAATAGCAAAAACTCTTTTATGAATAGTTATGCCATTATAGAAGTGCCTACGCAACAACTACCACGATTTGTAATTTTGCCAAGTAAACTTGGTGAGCATGCGATAATTTTATTAGAGGATATTATCAGATTTTGTTTGCCTAAATTATTTACTCAATTTGGATTTAATATTTTTGAGGGGTATATTTTTAAAGTTACGCGCGATGCGGAATTAGACATTGATAATGATATTCATACCGATTTGATTCAAGGCTTGCATAAAGGATTGAAGAATCGGAAAAAAGGAAAGGCAGTTCGATTTGTGTATGATAAAAATATGCAAAAAAATTTGTTAGATTATTTAATCAAATTATTGAATTTAAATCGCCGTGATCATCTGGTGCCTGGTGGGCGGATTCATAATTTTAAGGATTTCATGGACTTTCCGGAAGAAGTATTTAATAAGCGCTTAAAGCGACCGGCTTCGTTGGTGCATCCCTTATTGACTCAACCAATTCGAATTTTAGAAGTTTTGGAGCAAAGAGATGTGATGCTTCATTTTCCTTATCATTCTTTTGACTCTGTAATTGATTTGCTCAGAGAGTCTGCTATTGATCCGTTTGTAGAAAGCATTAAGATTACTGGTTATAGGTTAGCCAAGAATTCGAAGATCATCAATGCCTTGATTAATGCTGTAAGAAATGGGAAACAAGTCACTGTAGTGATTGAATTGCGTGCAAGGTTTGATGAAGAGGCGAATATGAAATGGAAGCAAGTGTTAGAAGAAGAAGGCGTGAAGGTGTTGACTGGTTTTCCGAATATGAAAATTCATGCTAAAATTTGTTTGATTTCAAAGAGAGTAGGGAAAGCACTCAAGCATTATGGGTTTGTAAGTACGGGTAATTTGAACGAGTCTACGGCGCGTTTTTATGGCGATCATTGCTTGTTGACTGCGGACAAAAGAATATTAGATGATGTAAAGAATATTTTTCGTTATATAGAACATCCGATTAATATTGCTCAATTAAAAACTTGCAAGCATTTAATAGTTTCTCCTGTGTCAACTCGAGATTTTATAGTGTCTAAACTTACTCAATCACTTAAAGCTTTTAAGAAAGGCGAAAAGGTAGATTTGATTTTGAAATTAAATAGTTTGTCGGATAATAAGGTCATTGATGAAATATATGCTTTAGCCAACGCTGGCGTGCCTATGCATTTAATTATACGCGGAATATGTTGTGCGCATACCACCCATACAAAATGGCCACAAGATATACATGCTATTAGCATTGTTGATCAATATTTAGAACATGCGCGAGTTTTTCAATTTACGCAAGGGGATAAAGATGAATTGTTTATTTCGAGTGCAGATTGGATGCAACGAAATATTGATTATCGGATTGAGGTAACAGCGCCCATATTTAATGAGGACATTAAGCAGGAGTTAAAAGACATTTTGCAAATTCAATTAGGTGAAAATAAGAAGGCTAGAATTTTAGATAATGATTTAAACAATCACTATGTGGCTAAGGCCCCTAAAGAAAAGGTGTTTTGTTCACAAGAAGAGATTCATAAGTATCTTTCAAGAAAGAAATACTAATTATTTTGCTTACTTTGCATCTATATGCGATTGGCTGCGATAGATATAGGCTCAAATGCTGCAAGATTATTGATTCAGGATATTACGATCTATAAAGATGGTAGTTTAGATTTTACTAAAGTAAATTTGGTCAGGGTGCCATTACGTTTAGGGTTTGACGTTTTCGAACGTGGGTTTATTTCTGAGGCTAAGACCCGGATGCTAATAGAAACCATGAAAGCCTTTAAGCATTTATTACTCGTTTATGAAGTAAAGGAAATTAAAGTTTGTGCAACTTCTGCGATGCGAGATGCTTTAAATTCGGCAGAGATTGTAAAACAGGTTGAGGAACTCACAGGCCTTAGAATTGAAGTAATTAGTGGTAGTCAGGAGGCGCAAATATTATTTGATACTCATTTAGCAGACAATTTAGATCATAGATTTTCTTACTTATACATTGATGTAGGTGGTGGTAGTACAGAATTGACTTTGTTTGCCAATAATCAAATTAAGGCTAAACAATCTTTTAATTTAGGTACGATTAGGTTGCTGAAGGATAAAGTAGAGGAAGAAATTTGGGAAGATTTGAAAGTGTTTATAAAAAACAATTTTAAACAAGACAAGCCAGTGGCTGCGATTGGTTCTGGTGGTAACATCAATAAAATTTTTTCCATGTCGAAAAAGCGTGTTGGAAAAGCTTTACCTATTGAATTGTTGAGAGAGTATTATAAAGAAATGAATGCAATTTCAGTTGTTGAAAGAATGCATAAATATGGCTTTAGAGAAGATAGGGCAGATGTAATCGTGCCAGCCTTGCAGATTTATACTTCTGTGATGAAGTGGGCTAATATCGCAGAAATCTATGTGCCTCAAATTGGGTTGGCTGATGGTTTAATTAAACAACTATACCAAGAATTGAGTTTTACTAGTTTGATTGGTTTGCAAAGAAAATAGGCTCAATGTCTTTCCAATGCTTTTAGAATAATTGGATCTTGTTGGTTTAGCTCGAGCCATTTTCCATTATTTCCGAATAAATTTCTCGACAAATTGGCTTTAATCAAGGTGTTGATTTTGAGATCTATTTTTTGTTGATTTAGCAAATAAACTTTGCCTAGTAAAGCATTCATGTTGTTGTGAATAGTTTGCTTTAATTCTTCTGAGAAAGTATATTTTTCGTGGAATTCATAAGCCGATGTGAATGTTTGAAATTCTTGTCGGTGATAAAAGAAGTAATTGTGACAGATGTTTTCGATTAGATTTTGTTCATATACTTTTTCAAGTACGGGAAATAAACTTGTATCAAGGGCTACAAATATATCAGGGCGAATGCCTTCTCCCTCGTACACTACATGTTTTTTGGTCGTATAGAATTTATTCTGTTGAATTTTCTTGTCACTATCTACACTTGATAATACACCATGCATATAACGATTATTTAATTCTTCTTGATAATCTTGTTTGCCCTCTTGATAAGATTTTTGGATGCATCTTCCTGAAGGTAAATAGTATCTTGCTGTGGTGATTCGTATGGCCGATTGATCAGGCAATTCAAACTGTTCTTGTACGAGTCCTTTGCCGTAAGTTCTTCTGCCAATAATGGTACCACGGTCTAAATCTTGCATGGTGCCAGCTAAAATTTCACTGGCTGAGGCAGCGTTTTCATTGACTAAAATAATTAATTCACCTTGTTCGAATATTCCTTTTTCTTTGGCATATACTTTTTCCTGTTCATGCTTTCCTTTGGTTGAAAGTAGCAGTTGTTTACCCGATATAAACTCGTCAGCAATCATGGTTACAGCTTGCATGTATCCTCCTGGATTATCTCTAACATCGATGATTAATTTTTGAATACCTGCTTTGACTAATTTGTTAAGTTGGTCATGAAATTCTTGGTAAGTATTTTCGCTAAAGACTTTGATCGCGATATATCCTGTTTTTGGGGCGATGAGATAAGAAGCCAAAATACTCGAAGTCGTTAATTGTTTTCTAGTGATTGAAAGCGTTTGCATAGATTGATCAAGATGCAAGACTTTTAATTGAATGTTAGAATTTTCTGGACCTCTGATTAATTGAATTATTTCCTCTTCTTTCAATTTTTTGCCGGCAATAAGTTGTTTGTTTATTTGAATGATTCTGTCGCCAGCTATGATGCCTTTATTAAAGGAAGGGCCATCTGCTGAAACATGTGAAACAATGATACTGTCATTTTGGGTATAAAATTCAATGCCAATTCCAGAATAATTTCCTTCGAGTTGTTCGTTGATTCGGGGTAAATCTTTCTTTGAAATATAAACAGTATGCGGATCTAAATGTTGAATAATGCCTTCTATTCCATCATGATAAAGTTCGTTGGTATTGATGCTATCTACATAATGTTGATCTATGAGTTGCACAAATTCATCTAGATAGGTTTTTGAAGAACTTGTTTTAAAGGGATGATGAATTGAGGAAGATAATTTAAATCCTAAAAACATGCCAGCAATCAGCACAATTGAAAGAAGTAGGGGTAATGAAAACTCTGAGTAAGAATTTTTATTCAATTGATATCAATAAAAATTAAGGAGTAACAGTCAGTGTTTTGGTAATTTCATTGGCTGAGCCATAGCTATTAGACATAAATGCTCTATCACCTACGCGCAATAAAAAAGGATAGTTTCCTGCAGTGGTGGTGCTAAACATAATATGCTTATTCGTACTATCTAACGAAGGATTATACCAAATAAATTTGTCGTAATTTTCTGAACAGTTCAATAAATAAACAGTATCACCTACCTTAACTGTGGACTTAGAAAAATTGAAACATGCTGTAGCTGAACCTCTTTTCTTTTCACAAGAATTCAGTAAAATTATACTAAATAAGGCTAGTATCGTAAGTAATGGCTTCATACAAAGTTGCTTAATAAGGCTCTAAAAGTAATTCAATTTTTTAATTTCAAAAAACAATTCATTCTTTAAGTAAGTTTTGATTGGAAGTAATACAGAAATTTGGGCGGCGGGCAGGCTATTCATTCCAAGTCCACTCCCGTATCGGCTATGAGGCATTCGGTAAGAATCAAGTGTTTCTAAGCCTCTCGGGATGCGGGCTTTCCATTACTATCCTTGCCGCAATTCAGTGATCTAGAATTTTATTTCAATTTCCATTAGGAAATTTCTACATTTCAATTCCCTGTTTTTACTGAATTGGATGTTAATTGCTTCTCACTCAGGCCAAAATATGTAAATTTGCGCTTGTATATTAAAAAAATTATCACATGATTAAAAAACTACTCACAATAATTTTAGTTAGTGTTTCAATATTTCAGGGACAGGCACAAACAAATTATTCTGTGGCTCGTCGATGGAATGAAGTGCAATTAGCCGCTATTCGACAAGACTTTGCACGTCCACCAATTCAAGCTCGCAACTTATATCATGTATCGTTGGCAATGTATGATGCTTGGGCAGCTTATAGTAATGTGGCTTCAACTTTTCTCTTAGGAAAAACAGTCAACGGAATAAATTTTAATTTTAATGGTATTGTCATGCCATCAAATATTGATTCAGCCAGAGACATGGCCATTAGTTATGCCGCATATCGTGTACTTCTCAAGAAATATGTTTTTTCAAATAATTTCTTAGCGGCCAAGTATCGATTTGACACCTTAATGTTCAACTTAGGCTATGATATTAATTATACAAATACCGATTATGTGAATGGCACGCCTGCTGATTTGGGTAATTATATTGCGTCTCAGGTGATAACTTTGGGTTTGATTGATCGATCGAATGAATCAAATAATTATGCAAACCAATTTTATGTACCTTTCAACGCTCCCTTGGAGGTGGCCAAAACCAGCAATCCTACTATGATTGATCCAAACAAATGGCAGCCATTAACAGTTACTGCTGCTTTAGATCAAAATGGAAATCCTATTCCTAGTACACCTCCTTTTATTTGTCCAGAGTGGGGCAATGTTATTCCATTTGCATTAGATCAAGGTGCTGCAACTCATTATAATCGAAACGGCCATGACTATACAGTATATCATGATCCAGGAACACCTCCGACTTTAGATACCGTTGATGTGAATAATCCTTCTAGTCTTTTATACAAATGGGGACATACTATGGTGGCAGCTTGGTCATGTCATTTAGATCCAGATGATACAACAACCATGGATATTTCTCCAGCCTCACGAGGCAATATTTCATCTTATCCGACTACGTTTAATGAGGCGGTGTCTTTTTACAACTTTACAGATGGAGGAAGTAATGGAACTGGTTATTCAATAAATCCTGCAACGAATGCTCCTTATACACCTCAAATTGTGAAACGAGGTGATTATACGAGGGTTCTTTCTCAATTCTGGGCGGACGGACCAGCTTCTGAAACACCTCCAGGGCATTGGTACACTATATTAAATCATGTGAGTGATTATACAGGTCCTGATTTTTCTAAACGATTCGAAGGCATTGGCCCGATCTTATCAGATCTAGAATGGGACATTAAAAGTTACTTGACTTTAGGTGGGGCAGTGCATGATGCAGCTATTGCTTGCTGGGGCATTAAAGGTTGGTACGATTCTCCAAGACCTATTTCCGCTATCAGAAAAATGGCTATGTATGGACAATGTTCTGATTCTACTTTACCTCATTACCATCCTGGAGGCTTGCCTTTAACGCCTGGATTTATTGAATTAGTTACAGTTGGAGATTCACTAGCTGGAGTAGGTGATTCTAATGTAAATAAGATAAAAATAAAATCTTGGAAAGGATTTAAATATATTGCCAATCCTACAACAGATCACGCAGGTGTGGGTTGGATTTTAGCAGAAGATTGGATGCCCTATCAACGCAAATCTTTTGTGACGCCTCCTTTCGCTGGCTATGTTTCTGGGCATTCAACTTATTCAAGGGCAGGTGCCTATGTGATGACCTTACTTACTGGAAATCCTTATTTTCCTGGAGGCATTGCAGAATTTCCAGTGAGTGCTTACAGTGGATATTTAGTATTTGAAAATGGTCCTACCACGGATATTCATTTGCAATGGGCTAAATATGTAGATGCTTCAGACGAAGCCAGTTTATCAAGAATTTGGGGAAGCATACATCCTCCTTTTGACGATTTTAATGGGAGAAAAATTGGAGAAATGGTTGGTACAAATTCATTCAACAAGGCAAAATCCTTATTTACAGGATTAGCATTGCCAACCACTTTTAATTCATTCACTGGAGTGATAAAAGATTGTCAAAATCAATTGAGTTGGGAAACCGCTTCAGAACGAAATGTACAAGGTTTCTATGTTATGCGCAGTGGGGACGGATTGCATTTTACTGAAAAAATTGCCGAAGTAAAAGCTACAGGTAATAGTGAAGTTAAGAAGCAATATAGTTTTATAGATAAAAAACCATTACCTATCAACTTCTACAAAATTGTAGCCGTAGATATTGATCAAAGTCAAATGCAATCTGATATTGTAAAATTAGATTTGAAATCTTGTTTCTCTCGTGATGAGATTATACTTGGAGAGATTTATCCAAATCCAGCAATTGATGAAATGAATATTGATTTGATTAGCGAAACTAAGCAAGGGGATGTTACAATTCATTTAATTGATTTAACTGGAAGACAATTAATGAATTTTACCCAAGCGATGCAAGCAGGTAAAAATTCTATACATTTAAATATTAAAGAAATTCCAGCGGGGCACTATATTTTGCAGGTTGATAATTTGAATGGTGTGAAGGAGATTAGAAAGTTTAGTAAGTTGTAATTGGGTGATTTGTATCACAAGAAACACTTTAGATACATTAATTAAATAAAAGTATTCAAATTAGTTTATACC
>JAGNOY010000349.1 GCA_017989935.1 Chitinophagaceae bacterium | reverse complement strand
CAATTATTTTAAATTGTTCATTTTGTAAGGTGATTTTATTTTCACTGATTTCAGCTTCACCGATAATTGTAGCACCAATCGAATGTCGAACCATCATAAATCCATCGGTGCGAATTTCCATGCGCAGTGTATCTTTAAAATCAATTTCTTTTCCTTTCTTTTCAGTGCGATATTCTTCTTGCCACTTTCCGTCAACATCTTTAAATGTAATTTGAGCCAATGAAAATGTCGGCAATAAACTAAAGAAAATAATTAATTTTTTCATAGTCAAAATTTATGAGGTGATTGCAAGTAACTTCAAGATTCGTAGATCTTTACAAATTCTTGCTTCTATCAAATAATCATGTTATTTCAATTCGAAAGTCTCCATAAACTTAGTCGTGAAATTTCCATTTTTAAAATCTTCATTTTGCATCAATTGTTGATGAAAAGGAATGGTAGTTTTAATACCCTCAATTACATATTCACTCAATGCTCTGCTCATGGTATTAATCGCTTCTTCACGGGTTTGTGCTACTGCAATAATTTTTGCAATCATAGAATCATAAAACGGCGGAATGGTATACCCCGCATATATATGAGAATCAATACGTACGCCGTGGCCACCTGGAGTATGTAACACGGTGATTTTTCCTGGAGATGGTCTAAAATCATTGTAAGGATCTTCGGCGTTAATTCTACATTCTATGGCATGCATAGTTGGCTCGTAGTTATTTCCAGATATTGGTACGCCACCAGCAATTTTGATTTGTTCTTTAATCAAGTCATAGTTGATAACCTCTTCTGTCACACAATGTTCTACTTGAATACGTGTGTTCATTTCCATGAAATAAAAATTTCTGTGTTTATCTACAAGAAATTCTACTGTACCCACACCTTCATAGTTGATAGAGTTGGCAGCTTTAATAGCAGCTTCGCCCATACGTTTACGCAAATCGGGTGTCATAAAAGGCGAAGGACTTTCTTCGACTAACTTTTGATGTCTTCTCTGAATAGAACAATCTCTTTCGCTCAAGTGGCAAGCTTTTCCGTATTGGTCACCTGCAATTTGAATCTCAATATGTCGTGGCTCTTCTACGTATTTTTCTAGATAAATACCATCATTTTTAAAAGAAACCGCTGCTTCGCTTTTTGCATTTTCGTAGGCTTTTTCTATTTCAGATTCTTTCCAAACTAAACGCATGCCTTTACCACCACCACCTGCAGTGGCTTTCAAGATGACAGGGTAACCAATTTTTTTAGCTTGCTTTTTAGCATCAGCCACTGTTTCTATCAAACCTTCAGAGCCAGGAATGCATGGTACACCAGCTTTGATCATGGTATCTTTGGCGGTGATTTTATCACCCATAGCATTAATCATTTCTGGAGTGGGCCCAATAAATTTAATTTTATGCTGACCACAGATTTCGGCGAATTTTGCATTCTCAGCCAAAAAACCATAACCCGGATGAATAGCGTCTGCATTAGTAATTTCAGCAGCGGCCATGATATGAGGGATGTTTAAATAAGAATCAGCACTTGAAGGTTTGCCTATACAAACTGCTTCATCGGCAAAACGTACATGCAAACTGTCCTTGTCGGCTGTTGAATAGACTGCAACGGTTGGGATACCCATTTCTTTGCAAGTGCGGATGATTCTTAAGGCTATTTCACCTCGATTGGCTATGAGAATTTTTTTAAACATAGTTTGTTGTTTATTCGGTAATCATGCTAAGTATACCTTGAAATATACTGAATACAAGAATTACTGAGACTAAAATTTATTTGACCAACTTCAATTAAGCAGGTTGCACAAGAAATAATGGTTGATCGTACTCAACAGGTGTTGTATCATCTGCTAATACCTTCACAATTTTACCACTTATTTCACTTTCAATTTCGTTGAATAATTTCATAGCTTCAACGATGCATAATACTTGACCTACTTTAATTTCATCACCTACATTCACAAAAATAGGTTTGCCTGGACCTGAGGCTCTATAAAATGTTCCTATCATTGGCGATTTGATGACTACTAAATCGCTATGATCATCAACAGCTGGAGCGGCTGGTGCTGGTGAAGCAACTATCGGCGCTGTTGTTGCAACAGGAGCAGGTGCATGCACATGGGCAGGTACACTATGCACCACTTGTGCAGGAGCACTTACCACATGTGCACCTTGTCGAATCGTTATTTTGAAATCGCCTTTTTCTAATTTCAATTCATTTACATTAGATAAATGAACAGCTTTGAGAATTTCATTGATTTCGTCAATATTAAAAACCGCCACAGGATTATTTTTAATTGCTTTAGGCGCTTCTGATTTTACAATGGGTGCAGCTTTTTTTGGTGCAGCTTTTTTGGAAACAGCTTTTTTAGGGGCTGCCTTTTTTGATGTTGCCATACGTTGTGTTTATTTTTTGAGGATGATGGAAATTAAATTATGATGCTTTTACGCGTTCAACATAATCTCCAGTTTTGGTATTAATTTTAATCATCTCGCCTTCATTTACAAATAAAGGCACATTGACAGTTGCGCCAGTTTCAATGGTTGCTGGCTTTAAGGTACGTGTAGCAGTATCACCCTTCATACCCGGTTCGCTATATGTAACCAATACATCAATTTTGTCTGGTAATTCAACACCAATTGGCAAGTCAGTTTCGCCATTGGTAAGTACAGTAACTTCTTGACCATCTTTTAAAAACTGAGGCGCATTGACTAAATTTTCTGCTACAGTAATTTGTTCAAATGTTTCATTGTCCATGAAACTATAACCTGTTTCGTCCTTATAGAGGTATTGATAAATTTTCTTTTCAACTCTTACTGGAAAGATGGTCTCACCACTGTTCCATGTTTGCTCTATGGTGCGGTTGTTGTCCACCCCTTTTAATTTAGCCCAAACTTTTGCTGCTGCACGAGCTGTTTTATTTTGTCCAAATTCCACTACGGAATACAAGCTGCCATCTAATTTGATAATCAAGCCTGAACGCATATCTGCTGTAGTTGCCATACTTTATAAATAGTTGTTTAAATTTTAAATGGCAAATATATAGATAAGCAATCAATAATTTTCACA
>JAGNOY010000348.1 GCA_017989935.1 Chitinophagaceae bacterium | reverse complement strand
GTTAAGGAATAAGATAACAATCGCCTGTGGTGCTGAAAGAAATATATTTATCTTTCAACGATGTACAATCTGTGGTTGCCTGATCACTCGACTTACTTCTCATCGGAAAAGTTTCGTGTTTGATAATGGTATTGGTATCAATATTATGCGAATACGTACATTGACATGTATAATCCTTTTCTTTAGCACAAGAAAATAAAATGGCTGTAAGGAAAGAGAGTAAGATTAATTTTTTCATGTCAGCATGTATTTATTTAACGAGAATGAGTAAAAATAGTTAGAATTAGGGAAATCAACAAGACAAAAAAAGCCTGCGAATCGCAGGCCTTTAAAAAATTAGTTGATCAGCTACTAGAAGAAAGTAGATCGATTATCATTTATTTTGGCTTTCTTTTTCAAGACCATTGGAATCATTTGGTCTGCTTGACCTTGTGCTTGTTGCATCATTTGCATTCTTTCCATCTCAGCCATTGGATTTGGTGCACTTGGTGCTTCTACTAGGTTTTTAACTTTTATAAAAAATACACCTGATTCTCCGGCAATGCCTGGCGATACTTTATTTACCAATGTTTTATTAAATGCCGAACCTATTATTTTAGGTTCATAGCCAATTTCTTGATTGCCACCACCTAGATATAACACAGTATCTGCATTTTTAACCATCATTTGAGAAAGACTTGCTATTTCTTCTAAACTAGATTTTCCTTTATATTTTTCGATCAACATTTTCCCTTTCTTTTCTTTCTTCAACATGCCTTCAATTTGTGGTCGGATGATGTCTACAGCTGGCAAGCTACCTTTTTCACTTCTTGAATTTAGCGTAGCGACTATGCATTTATCGTCCATATTAAAAATTGGAGACACATTACCAACCTTAGCTTCAAAAGCCCATCTAGATAATTCTCTTGCATTGCCTAAACCTTGAATTCGTGCTTGTGTTTTAGTTATATACTCTGCAATACGCTTATCTTTATTCATAGACTTTGCTGTTTCAGTAAATGTTTTAGCATCTTTAGCTTTAGATATAAATTCGTTCGCTTTAGCAAAAGCAGCATCCATAGTTGCTTTACCAGCGACTAAACTTTTACTTAATATGGCAACCTTCACTGCAGGTTTAAAATCTTTTTGGTCTGTAATTCGGATAATATGATAACCAAAATCAGATTTTACTACTTTTAAATCACCTGTCTTACCATTAAAGCAAGCATCATTAAATTCTGGTACCATCATGCCTTGAGCAAAATATCCAAGATCACCACCTTTGACAGCAGAACCTTTATCATCAGACATTGAAGTAGCTAAGGCTTCTAAAGGCGTACCTGATTTTATTACATTTTCTAAACTATCACTCAATGATTTGGCGCTTTCTTCATTTCTTTTATCATTAATAGCTATTAATATATGAGAAGCTTTAACGCTATCTGGCATAGATTTTTTATCCATGACTTTTACCATTTTATAAGATCCATTCATATACACAGGCCCTGTCACAGATCCTACGGCACTGCTGATAACTTCTGTTGGATTAGGCATTTCTAAATTCTTTTCGGTGTAGTAGAAATCTTTTAAAGATTCTTCAGAATTTTTTGCAACTAATTCTTCAGCATTTGCAGAGGTTGTAAATTCTTCTTTTAGATTCATTAATACACCTAAACTTTGAGCACTATCATCACGTGAAGGAATAATATCGAATGAAACATAATTCACACTTGCGGAAGCCTCTGGTGATTTAAACATTTCAATATGTGTATTCATGAAAGTAGTAATATCTTCATCACTTACTTTAATTGAACTATCACTTATCGTGGTATAAGGAATATTTACATAACTAATACTTGAAGTGGCACTTTTAAGTTTAGCATTCATATCCATCATAAACTTAGGAATATAAATACCTTTAGTAATCAAAGTGGTGTATTTGGTCATTTTTCTATTCTTAATTAAAGCTTCTTGAAAATCTGCCCATTCTTTTCTTTGTTCACCAGTTTTATCTTGTCCTAAATTGTTTATATATTGTTGCACGCGACTTGGATCAAAAACACCTGTATTAGGATCTCTAAAATTTTGTTGTATCATTTGATCAGCAAACATAGGATCAGTTAACATTTCTCTTAATTCTAAATCAGTCAATTCAATTCCTAATTTTTCCATTTCGTCGCTCATTAAGGCTTCTTTGACCATATCATCCCAAACTTGAGATTGAATCTGCGTTTTTTGTTCGTCAGTAATAGTACCCTCTTTGCTTCGAGACTTCATATTTTGTTCATATTTAGCCCGTAGTTCTTCGAAACTTCGATAATCGATTCTTTTGCCGTTCACTTCAGCTAATAAGCTTCTGTCATTTCCAAACACACTACTTACATTACTTTGCATTGCATCCATAATTAAGAAACCAATGAGTGCTATCACAATGGCTCCGACTACAAATCCAATATACTTATTTCTTATACTTTGAATTACCGACATATTATTCACATTTTTTAGAGGAGTGCAAAAATATAGGTTTTGCACGGTTATTTCAAAGTTTTTATCCGCTCTTTTTGGTTATTTTTCCATTTTTGGCTCATTATTGGTCGATTTTGTTGTGGATTAGTTTGGGGATGAAAGTGTATTTGTGCACAAACACTTTGATGGGAAATTAAATTCGGGGATATCAATTCTCTTTTCCATGAATTTTCAGACCTTTTTCCACTAATCACATTCATTTATTTATTCTAGTTGCAGATGTCAACATTTTTATCCAAAATAGCTGAATTGCTTGATAGTTATAGTTCATGATAGTGGATTAAAAATATTTTAATGTGAATTTGTTCTGAATAAACAAATAAGAAGCACATTTGCAAGGTGGATAATTTATTTTTATACACGAATTCACAGCCCTAATAGCAGCAGTAAATTTTTTTTTTAAAAAGAATAAAATACTATTAATACAATGAAAGAAGCCGTTGATAAACTCGAACAAGTTGGCTATCTAAATTTGAGCATAGATCCTTCGTTAGATTTATTTGTTGAAATAGAAAAATTGAAAAAAGAGAAGAATGCTATTTTATTGGCACACTA
>JAGNOY010000347.1 GCA_017989935.1 Chitinophagaceae bacterium | reverse complement strand
TTTATCAAGAATAGACTCTTAAAAATAGTCGGCGTGATTTTAGTAGCCTTGATGAGTGCAATTGCCCAGCATTTTGTTTTATTCTTTACGGTTTTTCTGCCAACCTTGGTTCACGTATTTTTATTTACTTGGTTATTTATGTTGTATGGTGCTTTGAAGAATCGATCTAAACCAGGGTATATTTCGGTGCTCCTGATGTTTATCGTACCATTTATATTGTACTATGCATTTCCAAATAAGCATTTTATTCCGATTACAGAATATGGTAGAACTTCATATCAGGGATTTCAGCAATTGAATCAAATTATTTTAATGAAATTGGCCAATCCAACTTCACAAGAGGATTTGGTGCAAATGGTATATCATTCAAAAATTGGTATTGCTGTGATGCGCTTTATTGCTTTTGCTTATACCTATCATTACTTAAATTGGTTTTCGAAAACAAAGGTGATTGGCTGGCATGAGATTCCGAAGTCAAGAGCCATCTTTATTGTGGTTCTATGGATTATTTCGTTGATTTTATACGGTATTGACTATTCATTAGGATTTAAATGGTTATTCTTACTTAGCTTCATGCATGTGATGCTTGAGTTTCCCTTGAACTATATTTCGTTTGTGGGTATTTTTAAGGAACTTGGTAAAAAGCAACTCAATACAGCAAATTAATTTAAAAAAAAGCACATGAGAAAAACCTTCATTTTAGGCATTCTTTGCCAATTGTTTCTACTGCCAATTCAAGCACAATATTATAATCCTGCTTTAGGTAAAAATGGCGCACAACTTAAAACGGCTTTGCACAATATTATTAAAAATCATATTGTGGGTACGTATGCGGACTTATGGAATTCTTTTTATACAACAGACAACAAACTCAATAATGAAGTCTGGGATATTTATTCAGATAAGCCAGGTTCAACTCCGCCCTATGTATTTACCTTAGGGGCATCAGAGTGCGGCACTTACAATAATGAGGGGGATTGCTACAATAGAGAACATACATGGCCCTCTTCCTATTTCGGAGGAAATACCCCTATGTATACAGATATTCAACAAATTTTTCCTACAGATGGTTGGGTAAATAACAAAAGAGGAAATTTACCTTATGGTGTTGTGAAAAGTGGAGGTACAGCATGGACTTCAAATAATGGTTCTAAAACTGGAAGCTCAAATACGTATGCTGGATATTCTGGCGATGTATTCGAACCAATTGATTCATTCAAAGGGGATTTAGCGCGTGTTTATTTTTATATGAGTACAAGATATGAAGGAGAAGATGGAGGATGGAGCAATTGGGAAATGGCCAATGGTGCTGTACTGAAGCCTGATGCTATATCTTTATTGTTAAGTTGGCATCATAACGATCCGGTTAGTCAAAAGGAAATAGATCGTAATAATGCAGTACAAGGAATTCAAAATAATAGAAATCCGTTTATTGATTATCCAGTTTTTGCAGATTGTATATGGGGAACTGGAGATTGTACAAGCTTGAATGTATCTGATGTACTCAATTCTTCTTTAGTGAATATATTTCCGAATCCATGTGATATGGTGCTTCAGGTGTCTATTCCATCGAATATAAATATAGTAAGCTATTCGATATATGATTTTTTGGGCAGACGAATTAAATCATCAGCGTATGTTGGAGATGAAATTACTTTGACAAATATGAGTCAAGGAAATTACCTCTTGGAGTTACAAACAAAGCAAGGTGTCATCAGAAAAATATTTACAAAGCAATAATATGTCTGTATATACTGTTTTACTAGATGAACTTGGACAAACGCAATTAGTTGCAGTGTCTAAAACCAAGCCTGTAGAAGAAATCATGAAATTATATAATCAAGGGCAAAGAGTTTTTGGTGAAAATAAGGTTCAAGAATTGGTAGAAAAATATGATTTGATGCCTAAGGATATCCAATGGCATTTGATTGGGCATTTACAAACAAATAAAGTAAAATATATTGCCTCTTTTGTAGCTATGATTCATGCAGTAGATAGCTTGAAATTGCTTCAAGAAATTAATAAAGAAGCAGCTAAGCATGGCAGGGTGATTCAAGTTCTATTACAGATGCATATCGCAAAAGAGGACACTAAATTTGGATTGGATAATAGCGAACTAGAAGAAATTTTAGCTTATTATTTGTCTCCACAAAGTGAATTAAAACATGTGGCAATTTGTGGCGTGATGGGCATGGCCACCTTTACCCATGATGATGAAGTGGTTAGTCTTGAATTTAGACATTTGAAAGAAGTATTTCAATATATCCGAAATGGCTATTTGTTGAATAGGCCTGAGTTTAAGGAAATATCTATGGGCATGAGTAATGATTATAAGATAGCCCTGCATGAAGGGACAACTATGGTTAGAATTGGTAGTTTATTGTTTGGCGAGCGTTAAGTTGACTTCATGAAAATTCTCCTATATAAAAAAATTGCTAGTTTTTTATATCCCATTACAATAAAGAAAATAGTTACTAAGCAACATGCTTCTTTGAAACTACAACTTTATTGCAATCAGTTGATGTTATCCACGCCAGATGCCATTTACTCTTATGGAACACGGTATTCGCCCTTTAGAAAAACATTTGAGCTGCTGAAAGCTGATCTTCAACAAGTACAACAAGTATTAGTATTAGGTACAGGGCTAGGTAGTGCTTTGAAAATTTTACAAGAAAAATATGGCAAGTACCCTGAAGCTATACTTGTAGATATTGACCCCGATATTTTGACTTTGTCGAAGGAATGGATGCAACTAGATAGCAAAAAGAATGTAACATGGATTTGCGATGAAGCAAGAAATTATATAATGAACAGTCAACAGCCAGTTGACCTAATTTGCATTGATGTGTTTAATGGGACTTTTATGCCTTATTATTTGAAGGAAGTAAATTTTTATATTGCCTGTCGAAAAAATTTGAGACCTAAAGGCATATGTATTTTTAATATAATTCCTTTAAACGATCAGGAAGCTATTCTAATTGAGATGATGATTCATGAAACATTTACACATGTTGAGCGTATACAGGAGGCTAGAAATTTATTTTATATCTGCAGCATTTAGTCTGCCTTAAGTAC
>JAGNOY010000346.1 GCA_017989935.1 Chitinophagaceae bacterium | reverse complement strand
CATTTATACTTGCCATGCTAAGTCGAATAGTGCTTATCAAACAACGAGGTGAAGTATGGTTCAATACCAAATTCATCCCAAAAATTTCTCCAATCACCTTAATAGCCTTACTCTTCACCATTGTAGTGATGTTTAGTTTGAAAGGTAACATGATCGTTCAATTACCCCTAGATGTTTTACGTATAGCATTACCTTTAAGTATCTTCTTTGCCATCATGTTTTTTCTGATGTTTTTTGTCAGCAAAAGTATTGGCGCCAATTATCGTGATACTGTAGCCCTGTCATTTACAGCAAGTGGAAATAATTTCGAACTTGCTATCGCGGTGGCCATTGGGGTGTTTGGCATCAATAGCGGACAAGCATTTGCAGGTGTGATAGGCCCCTTGGTTGAAGTTCCTGCATTAATTTTATTAGTCAAAGCCAGTTATTATTTAAAAGAAAAATATTTTTAAACAATTGGGCGTGTCTCGTTGTGCTTGAAAAAGCGCATTCACCTCAAGCTTACAGAAAGCCCAACGAGATCGGGCTATTCGCTGCAATCTTTTTTTTCGTTCCTCAAAAAAGGATTTTCGCTACTATCCCTCACGCAACAAATTATCTTACCATGAACAACGAAATCCTCAAACACCTTGAAAATTTTTCTACAGAGCAAATCGCTCAAGAAAGAAAAGAAATTTTACAATCCTTAGTTGATTATATTCAACTTAAAAAAGAAAAGAACGAAACAATTCGATTAAATTTTATTTGTACGCATAATTCCCGTAGAAGTCATTTGTCTCAAATTTGGGCACAAACTATGGCCTTTCATTTTCAAGTAAAAAATATTATTTGTTATTCAGGCGGTACAGAAGCCACTGCCATGTTTCCAAAAGTAGCAGACACACTCATAAACCAAGGCTTTCAAATTCAGCAATTATCGCAAAATAAAAATCCTGTGTATGCAGTAAAATATGCCGCAAACGAAAGCCCCATCATTTGCTTTTCAAAAACCTACAGCAACCCATTTAATCCTTCAAACAAGTTTGCTGCTATCATGACTTGCAACCATGCCGACGAAGGTTGCCCAGTAGTCATTGGCGCTGAAGCTCGATTTCCTATTCAATATGAAGACCCTAAAGCTTTCGACAATACTGAATTACAAACAGAAAAATATGCTGCAAGAAGTTTGGAAATAGCCCAAGAAATGTGGTGGGTTTTTCAGTCAATTAGAAATTGATTACTGAATTGATTTTATTAAACATAGGCATAATGAGACTGCAGCTTAAAATCCATACAAAATATTTAAATTACAATTGCTAAATCTTGAATTAGATTTGGTTCCATTAATGAAGGAGCATAAATTCTGCAAACATCAAATAAATCATGATGCATAAAAACTTTTCCATTGTCATATTTATAATTTTCACCTTTATACATATTAAAGAAGCAAAAGCACAGAACATGTTTCGTGGCGAAGTGTCGGATTTAAATAAACAACCTATCGCGAATGTAACCATTCATTGGCTTCATTCGCAAAATATTGCCACCACTGATGAAAAAGGTAATTTTTCTATCCCCTTTCCAACTGATACTGTCACCTTGCCATTTATATTAATTGCATCGTATGCTGGCTCTCAAGATACTTTTGAGCTAGACGATTTACATGCTGAATGGCTCTTTACCATAAGCGTGAAAGTTACCTTAAAAGAGCTTAAGGTCTTTGATAATAAAGCTGGAGCCTATATCTCACAAATGCAGGTTATTAAAACCGAAGTAATTAATAGAAATGAATTACGAAAGGCTGCTTGCTGTGACTTAGCTGGTTGTTTTGAAACTCAAAGTACCGTACAACCACAAACAACTAATATTTTGACCAATGCTAAAGAGCTTCGCATTTTGGGATTGAGCGGTGTATATAATCAAATCTTAGTAGATGGGCTTCCAACTATCCAAGGACTTACCTATACTTATGGCATTAGCACGATACCAGGTAGTATCTTAGAAAATATTTGGGTAGTGAAAGGAGCCAATAGCGTGTTACAAGGTTATGAAAATATGGTTGGACAAATTACCCTTTTCCCGAGGGAAGGTGGAAGGGCTGAGCCATTTACAAGCGATTTATTAATAAATAGTTTTGGTGAAAAGCATTTGAATGCAGCGTCGGCGATTAAAAAAGAAAAATGGAATAATTACCTAGCCGTGCATACTTCCCAACCTGGAAATAAATTTGATAGAGACAAAGACGGCTTCCTTGATTTACCATTACTAACTAGATATTCTGTTTACAATAAATGGCGGTACAAAAAAGAAAATGAAAAAGGCTTTAGTACCTTTATAGGCGCTCGTTTCATTGATGAGAAGCGAATTGGCGGTCAAGTTGTGTTTGATCCTGAAACAGACAAAGGTAGTACAAGAGCCTATGGACAAGCCACACAATTTTTACAAACTGATCTCTTTACCAAATCAGGCTATCGTATTGATGATAATCAAAAAATATCTTTGCTAGCAAGTAATGTAGAGCATAATCAGCAATCGTGGTTTGGGGTAGTTCGTTACAAAGCAAAGCAAAGTCAACGATATGCTAATTTACAATATGAGCTATATTATGGTAAAAAGAAACAACACGATTTAAAAGCGGGTATTTCTTATCGTTATCTTCTAATCAACGAGCACATAGATTTTACATCAGATACTATTCAGCGCACCTATAACGGGTTATATACAAGACGTGAAACGGTACCCGGTGTTTTTATTGAGAATATTTATAAATCAACGAACGAAAAATGGACTGCCATTACAGGTATCAGAGCAGACAAACACAATACCTTTGGTTGGTTTGTAACACCTCGCTTACTATTGAAATATCAAATAAGTAAAAATACAGATCTTCGCGCTTCTTTTGGTACAGGTTGGCGTACTGTAAATTTATTTGCTGAAAATATTAACCTCCTTACTAGCAATAGAGATCTATTTTTTAAAGAAAAATTAAGACCTGAAAAATCTATCAATATGGGTTTCAATGCAACTCAAGCATGGAAAATAAAACAAATAGATTTTACTGCATCATTCGACTTCTACCACACTCAATTTCAAAATCA